>JAATEW010000252.1 GCA_015655535.1 Hyphomicrobiales bacterium
AATCAACCGTTGAAATAAAGCTTTGCGGAAGTGCCCTTGCCGGGGCACGCGCTGCGCCATAGGTTCCGGCTCACGAGAAAGATTGAGGACAGCCCATGTTCATCGCCATGAACCGTTTCAAAGTCATCAAGGATCGCACGGAGGCTTTTGAGGAAGCCTGGCTGACTCGCCAGTCGCGTCTCCATGAGTTGCCGGGATTTGTCGAATTTCATCTTCTCAAAGGGCCGGAGCACGAGGACCATATTCTCTATGTCTCGCACACGATCTGGAACTCGAAGGAGGAGTTCACGGCCTGGACCAATTCCGAACAATTCCGCGCCGCCCATGCCAATGCCGGCAGCGGCGATGACAAGCCGAAAACGATCGGCCGTCCCGAGTTCGAAGGCTTCGAAGCCATTCAGATCGTGACCAATCCGGCTTTGAAGGCGGCTGAGTAATTTAAGCGCCGCCCTTGAGATAAAGCGGCAGGCCCGCGGCGACAAAGACCACTGTCGACACGGCCGCCGCGACCTTCTGATTGAGGCGGCCTTGCGCGTCACGGAAATCGCGCCCGAGTTTTGTTTCGGGCACGAGGCCGAGGCCGATCTCGTTAGAGACCAAGACGATATTGCGTGGCGTTTCTTGCAGAAAAAGCACGAGCTGTTCGATCTCGCGCTCGACGTTTCGCGCATCCATGAAGAGATTGGACAGCCAGAGCGTCAGGCAATCGACGAGCACGGCGCGGCCTTCGCCGGTTTCGCGCCTCATGGCGTCGACGATGAAGAGCGGCTCTTCGACCGTGTGCCATTTTTCGCCGCGCGCCTCACGATGATGCGCGATGCGGGCTTTCATCTCCTCGTCGCCGGCTGAGGCCGTGGCGAGATAGGTGCGCTCAATCTTGCTGTCGCGCAGAAGCCGTTCGGCAAAACCGGATTTGCCGGACCGCGCCCCGCCTAGAACCAAGATTGGCATCATGCTGCTCATCATGGCCTTCTATAGAGCAACGATTAATCGGATGGAACTTGAACACAAATGGTGACGTGCTTGCCTTCTCCTAATGGGAGAAGATGTCCCACGAAGTGGGACGGATGAGGGGTTACAATCACTTTCAAATTGCAGCATCGTACCCCCTCACCCGGCTTGCTTCGCAAGCCACCCTCTCCACAGGGAGAGGGTTTGTATCCCCGGTCCGAAAAACCATGAGCGCGCTCGATCGTTTCCTCCAGGCCCTTGGCTTTTTGACCATACTTCCGGTGAGGGGGATGACTGGAGTCGGCACGAACAATGGGCTCTTCACCTACGCGCGGTTTTTTCCGGCCGCCGGCATTCTGATCGGGCTGCTCTCGGGAAGTGTCTTTTATCTCGCGAGCCTCATCTGGGCGGGTCTCGTGCCGGCTTTGCTCGCCGTGATCGCGAGCATGATCGTAACCGGAGCTCTGCACGAAGACGGGCTCGCCGATACGGCCGACGCTTTCGGCGGCGGCTGGACGCGCGAGCAAAGGCTCGCGATCATGAAAGACTCGAGGCTTGGCACCTATGGTGTCCTCGCGCTTGGGCTTGGCGTTGCGTTGCGCGTCTGCGCTTTGGCCACGCTGCCGCCCAGCATTGCTGTCTTTGCCTTGATAGCGATCCATGCCGGCGCGCGTTTCGCGCCTGTCATGGTGCTCGCCACGCAAACTTATGCGGGCGATCCCGTCACGGCGAAGACGTCCTATGCGTCGACAAAGCTTCCGATGTCCGAGGCGCGCCACGCGTTTCTGTGGACACTGCTTGCCATGATTCCGATCCTGCTCATACGGCCCCTTGCGCTCTTTATCGGATTGATGTTTGGCGCGGCTTTGTCTCTCGCTTTGACGCTCTATAGCCGCAAGGCGATCGGCGGCTATAGCGGCGATGTGTTGGGCGCGGTCGTGCAGGTCTTCGAGATCGGCTGTTTGTTGGGGCTTGCGGCATGAAGCTGATCGTCTGTCCGGCGATCTATGCCCCGCAAAATGTCGAAACGCATAGGCCCTCGCATGTGCTGGGACTCTTGTCGCCGGGCCAGGATGAGGCTGCGCTGCCTTGCGCGCCGGCGCATCGATTGGAACTGCGTTTCAACGACATCGCCGCGCCGCAAGACGGGCTCGTCGCGCCAGATGAATCGAACCTGCGCGCGATCCTGACCTTCGCCCGATCCTGGGACGCGGCCGCGCCCATGCTGATCTATTGTTTCGCAGGCATCAGCCGCTCGACCGCGGCGGCTTTCGCCATCGCCTGCCAGCATCATCCGCAAAGTACGGAGCAGGCAATCGCGTCTCTCTTGCGTCAGGCCTCGCCTTCCGCGACGCCCAATCCCTTGATGATAGCATTGGCGGACGCATTGCTGAATCGCGAAGGCCGCATGTCGGACGCGCTCCTTGCAATCGGCTGTGGCGAAGGCATGTTCGAAGGCTATGCGTTCGAATTGCCTTGCAAAGCATGATCCCGAAAAGTTGCTGACTTTTCGGAATAAGATGCGCTAAACAAACTTTCACTTGACGATCACACGCCGGCTGTCGTCTTGCCGCTCTTGCCAGCGATGCCTCTCAAGCTCCGGATCGAGATGATCCTCGACCGGCCAGCCGATGCAGAGATAAGCCACAAGCTGCCAGGATGGCGGCACGTCGAGCGTTCGCGCCACTTGCACCGGATCGAGGATCGACACCCAGCCCATGCCGAGCCCTTGCGAGCGCGCGCACAGCCATAAAATGGCGAGCATGCCGGCGACGGAATAAGAGAGCATTTCCGGCATGCTCTGGCGGCCGAGCCCATGGCCTTGCGCGGTCCCGCCGTCGCAGAAAACCGCCAATTGCAGCGGCGCGGCATCAAGGCCTTCCAATTTGAGCTTGGCATAGGCCCTGGCGCGGCTTTCGTCGAAATCGGCCAGAGCCTTGGCGTTGCAGGTCTCGAAATTTTCGCGGATCTTCGCGCGCAGCGCAGGCGTCTCGACGCGCACCCAGCGCCAGGGCTGGCTATTGCCGACGGACGGCGACAGTTGCGCGAGATCGAGCATGTGCGCGATCAGCTCTTCATCGATCGGGTCGCGGCGAAACCGCCGCACGTCGCGGCGCCATTTCAAGAGCAGCTCCAACTGGTCCTGAAAAGTGCTGTCGAATATGGGCGGCGCGGCGTCGCGAAAGGACAGCTGATCTCCGTCGGAGGGACCGGGCATATAGGCCATGACGCTGCTCCTTTCCCGGATCATGTGTCTTTATTGGCGACGCCTGCTTGCGCGAATGTCGCCATGCCTTGATGGCAAGCCAGGGCCGCTTTGATGGTTCCCGCCGCCATGGCCGCGCCGCTCGCTTCGCCAAGCCGCATGCCGAGGTCCAGTAGAGGCTTTTTGCCGAGTCTGATCAAGGCCTCCGCATGGGCGCCTTCCGGGGAGGCATGTCCCGCGATGCAATGGTCTATTGCAGCCGGATTGAGCGCATGCAGCAGGGCGGCGGCGGCGGTGACGATATAGCCGTCGAGAACCACGGGGATGCGCCGCAGCCGCGCTTCCAAAATAGCGCCTGCGAGCGCCGCGATCTCGAATCCGCCGAGGCGGCGCAGCGCCTCCAGCGGGTCCGGCAAAGCGGCATTGTGCAGTGCGAGGCCGGCCTCGATGATTTTCTGCTTGCGCGCAAGGCCCGCATCGTCGAGCCCGGTGCCGCGTCCGGCCCAAAGCTCTGGCTTCCCGCCGTAAAGCGCGGCGTAGATCGCCGCCGCCGATGTGGTATTTCCGATTCCCATCTCGCCGAGGCAGAGAAGATCGGTGCCTTGCCGCACGGCTTCGCGGCCGCGCATGAAGGCGGCCAGACATTCCTCTTCGCTCATGGCGGGCGCCGATGTGAAATCCTGCGTCGGCTGATCGAGCGACAGTTCGATCACCTCCAGACGAAGACCGAAGCTCTTGCAGATCTGGTTGATCGCCGCGCCGCCGGAACGGAAATTCGCAACCATTTGATGCGTGACTTCGGCCGGATAGGCCGAGACGCCTTGCTGCGTCACACCATGATTGGCCGCGAAGACGCAGACGAGCGGTGCATCGATCCTCGGTGCCGCGCCGCTCTGCCAGGCTGCGAGCCATAGCACGATCTCTTCGAGCCGGCCGAGACTTCCGGGCGGCTTCGTCAATTGCGCATCGCGGCTTGCCGCGGCAGTGACGGAGTCTTGATTGGGCCCGGACATGAGCGCGAGAAGCTGATGCACTTCGTCATGCAAGGAGATCGTGGTTTTGGTCATGGCGATATGAGGGCTTCCTTCAATCGCGCGAGCTCTTCATCGCCGCGCGGCAGGCCAAAGCGGAGGCGATCCGGCGTTTCATCGAAGCGCCGGCACCAAATATGTTTTCGTGCGAGCTTTTCGTGCAGGGCCCGAGCATCATCATGCTGCACGAGGCGAAACAAAGGCAGTCCGCCGATGAGGCGAAACCCGGCCATTTGAAGCACGGCATCGAGGCGTTGCGCCATCATATTGAGATTGGTCCGCGCAGCCGCAGCCCAGGCACGATCCTTCAACGCGGCGGCGGCGATCGTCAATGCCGGTGCGGACACAGCCCAAGGCCCGAGCGCAGCCTGAAAAGATGCGGCGATACGCGGTTCCGCGATGAGAAAGCCCAGGCGCAGGCCGGGCAGTCCGAAAAACTTGCCGAAGGAGCGCAGCACAACGATCGGGAGATTGACGCAAAGCGAGGCGCAGCCGATCGCCGGATCGACATCGGCGAAGGATTCATCCACGATCAGCCAGCCGCCGCGGCTTCTCATCTCGTCGGCGATCTGCTTGAAACGTGCCGATTCGAAAACACGCCCATCCGGATTGTTCGGATTGACCACGATCACATGCCGCACCTCGCGCGGCAGTGCCTTCATATCGGTGATCGCGGCGACAGTGCGGTTGCCGCGATGCCAGGATTGCGCATGTTCGCTATAGGTCGGCCCGAGAATGGCGACATTGCCGGGCGGTGCAAGATGCGGCAGCCATTGGATCAGCGCTTGCGTGCCGGGAGCGGCGACGATGGCAGCGTCCTTGGGCGCATCATAGGTTTGCCGCGCGGCTTCGATGAGCGCATCTTCGTCGGCGTGCGCGGGCAGGCGATGCAGAACATCCGCGAAGAGTCCTGCCGGTACGGGCCAAGGCCGCGGATTGATCCCGGTCGAAAGATCGAGCCAATCTTGAGGTCCGCCGCCATAATGCGCGATCGCTTCCGAAAGATCGCCGCCGTGATTCATGGAAGACCCGAGTGACCTTGTTGACGAGACGTGCCGCCATCGCAGCGGCAAAAAGGGAAAGCACGCGCAATTAGCATGTTCCTATCACATGAGTCTCTTTGGATACTCGTTCTCGCGCTCTTGCTCGACGCTCTGCTCGGCGATCCGGATATCCTCTGGGCGCATGTGCCGCATCCCGCCGTGCTCATGGGGCGATTGATCGCGGCTTTGGACCGGCGATGCAACGATCCTGCGAAATCCGAGGCGCACAGGAAGGCCGCCGGGGTCTTTGCCCTCTTGGTCTTCGTGATCGTAGCCATTGGCATTGGGCTTGGTCTCGAAACTCTGCTCAATGCCATTCCCTTCGGGTCTGTCATCGCAGCGCTTCTGGCCTCGACGCTCTTTGCACAGAGGAGCCTTTACGACCATATCAAAAAAGTGCGGAGTGCCTTTTCCGAAGGCGGGCTCGAGGCGGCGCGCAGTGCTGTGGCCCGCGTCGTCGGCCGCGATCCTCAGACGTTGGATGAGGCTGGCGTCTGCCGCGCCGCGATTGAATCCTGCGCCGAGAATTTTTCAGACGGCGTAGTGGCGCCGGCCTTCTGGTTCGCGCTGTTCGGATTGCCGGGGCTCATCACCTATAAGATCGTCAATACGGCGGATTCCATGATCGGCCATATGATGCCGCGCCACGCTGCCTTCGGCTGGGCTTCGGCGCGCTTCGACGATCTTTTGAATTTGATCCCGGCGCGCTTTGCGGGCTTGCTTTTATCTGCCGTGGCGCCGGTCGTGGGCGGCGATATAGGGCATGCGCTGTCCATCATGTGGCGCGATGCGGGGCTGCATCGCTCGCCGAACGCGGGCTGGCCGGAAAGCGCGGCCGCGGGCGCGCTCGATCTGGCGCTCGCAGGCCCGCGCCAATATGCGGGGCAGACAGTCGATGATCCTTTCTTGAATCCTCCAGGCCGTGTGGCGGCGCCCGACGATATTTCGCGCGCGTTGCATTTGCTGGTCGCGGGTTGCGGGCTCGAGATCGTGATTTATGTGGCGCTCGCCGCTTCAATCTAACGGTGCCGTGTGACCCTCTCCCCTTGTGGGAGAGGGTGGTTTGCGAAGCAAACCGGGTGAGGGTCGCTTAAATCGTTCCTCGGAATTGAGTTTGCAAAACATGCCCCTGAGATTGGCACGACCCCTCATCTGCCCCTCGCTAACGCGAGGGCCACCTTCTTCCGCAAGGGGAGAAGGAGCGCTAACCATCGAGATCGTTCTTCAACGCCTCCGTGCGATCTTCAAAATCTGATCGAGATCGGCATATGTTTCGAGATGATCGGCGAGTGCGTCGAGCGCCGAGTCCACCCGCGCCTCATAGGCCAGTTCGGACACGATCCCGAAGCCTGCGAGCCATTGCTTGCGAAAACGATCCGACGAAAAAAGCCCATGCACATAAGTGCCTTGCACGCGTCCATTGGGCGATGTCGCGCCGTCAGGGCGCTCTTCGATCATGAGCATGGGCCTTGCGCAATCGGCGCCTTGCGTTTCGCCGAGATGGATTTCATAGCCGGAAATGGGTGCGCCCGTCGGGCAATGCGTGGCCCTGAGAACGGGCGTCGTGCGTTTCTCCGCCGCCATGCGCGTTTCGACCGAAAGAAGGCCCAAGCCCTCGATGCGGCCCGGCGTGCCGTCCACGCCGTCTAAGTCTTCGATCGCAAGCCCCAGCATTTGATAGCCGCCGCAGAGGCCGAGCACATGGGCGCCGCGCCGCACATGCGCGGCAATATCGATATGCCAGCCCTGTTCGCGCAGAAAGGCGAGATCGCCCATGGTCGATTTCGAGCCGGGCAGAATGATGAGATCGGCATCGCCGGGCAGGGCCGTGCCGGCCGGCACGAAAACGAGTTCGACATCGGGCTCCTGGCCAAGCGGATCGAGATCGTCGAAATTCGCGATCCGCGCCAGCATAGGCACCGCGATCTTGAATTTGGACGCCGTGCGCCGGCGGCGAAGATCGAGCGAATCTTCGGCCGGAAGGTTGGCGGTCGCAGGCAGGAAGGGAATGAGGCCGAGGCTGGGCCAGGAGGTGATGCGCCGTATGGCCTCTATGCCGTCCTGAAACAGGCTCGGGTCGCCGCGAAATTTATTGATGAGAAAACCTTTGATCCTGTCGCGGTCTTCCGGTGCCAGAACCGCATGGGTTCCGGCAAGGCTCGCAATGACGCCGCCGCGATCGATGTCGCCTGCTATGATCACAGGCAGATCGGCGGCGCAGGCAAAGCCCATATTGGCGATATCGTTCGCCCGCAGATTGATCTCGGCCGGGCTGCCAGCGCCTTCAACCAATACAAGATCGGCGTCCTGTTCGAGATGCCTGAAGCTCTCCAGCACCGCCGGCAGAAGCTCGATCTTGCGTTTCGCGTAATCCGCCGCGCTCGCGTGGCCGATCGATCGGCCTTGCAGGATGATCTGCGCGCCGCGATCCGTTTCGGGCTTCAACAGAACCGGGTTCATATGGATGCTTGGCGCTACCCCGGCGGCACGCGCCTGAAGAGCCTGGGCACGGCCGATCTCGCCGCCATCCGCCGTCACCGCTGCATTATTCGACATGTTCTGCGGCTTGAATGGCTGAACGCGCAAGCCGCGCCGCGTGAAAGCGCGGGCCAAGCCCGCGACCAGGGTCGATTTGCCGACGCCCGATCCGGTTCCTTGGATCATGATCGCGGGGACGCGTGTCTCGTCCAAGGTTGGGGGCCCTCAAAAACAAATCGGCCCCATGATAAACATGAGGCCGATCAAAATGTCTTCGAGATAATCGGCTTCGCCGCGATCAGGAATTGGCTTCCCAGATCAGCTGGAACGTATCGCCCGGAATGGTGAAGGCGCCGCGGCCGCCCGACAAAGGCATGTAATGGGGGGAGGCGACGCGGCAGAGGCGGTCGAACCATTCCTGATCGTTGAGGCCCTGGGGCTTGTGGTTGATCATATTCACGAGGCCGTTCGGCTGGAAGCGGACATTCACCACGACTTCGCCGCGAGCGCCCTGACCGGACGCGGCCGGCGATGAGGCGGCCTTCGTTGCATTTGTGGCTTCTTGAGCCGGTGCGCTATCATTCATTTTATGATCTCCAACTGTCCGGTTATTTGAGCGCAGCTCTGGAGACGTTATGAAGTATAAATATATAACGCGTCAAGGCTGAACTCGGGCCCTCACGGGCCGCCTTTGGAAGAATTTCAGGAATGACACGCTGGTTTTGCCGCCCTGGCGGACCCCATCCCTCATTTTCCGGAGAGGGTGATGCATTGTGACAGGCGTTTGAAACTTGATTTGGATCAAATGGCAAGTGGCCTGCGCTACAATGTCGCTTCCGGATAATCGTGGCGATCACGGCTGTCTGGCAGGCCTTGGACTGTGGACATCAACCCAAGGCGTGCGCGGCCGATCACCAACGGGCCGAATTCACGGCTTCCGGCACCGGTAATCGACGATCATAAGCGAACCCGCGAATATGATAAAAGACGCTACGACCAATGTCAGAAAGCAGATTTGAAAAGCCGGCATATTATCCTCCCTGTGCCGGAGGGAACTATGCCGTGAGCGGGCTTTCGTTCTTTGACATCGATCAAGTTGCAGTGCATCGAAACATCGTCGCAGCGTAAAAGGCCGGCGATCTCGTCTCCAGCGAGACATTGGTAAATGAAATCGGATAAGCGGTTTATATTCAGTGTTGCTCCCATGATGGAATGGACCGATCGGCATTGCCGATTCTTCCATCGCATCTTGTCGCGCCATGCGCTGCTTTATACCGAGATGGTGACGACGGCTGCCATTCTGCGGGGCCATCGTGACCGGCTGCTTGCCTATGACGCGGCCGAGCACCCTGTCGCCCTGCAGCTCGGAGGCTCCGATCCGGCCGATCTTGCCGCCGCCGCCGCGATCGGTGCCGACTATGGCTATGACGAGATCAATCTCAACATCGGCTGTCCGTCGGACCGCGTACAGGAGGGCGCTTTCGGCGCTTGCCTGACGCGCGAGCCGGCGCTCGTCGGCGCCTGCGTCGCCGCGATGAAAGCGCGGGTTTCGATCCCCGTTACGGTCAAATGCCGCCTCGGCGTCGACGATCAAGATCCGCAAGACGCGCTCAACGCGCTGGCCGAAAGCGTGATCGCGGCCGGCGCCGATGTCTTGATCGTGCATGCCCGCAAGGCCTGGCTGAAAGGCCTGTCGCCGCGCGAGAACCGCGATGTTCCACCTCTGGATTATGGCCTCGTGCATGCGCTCAAGCAGCGCTTCCCCGAGACGCCCATCATCGTCAATGGCGGGCTTACGCGGCTCGATCAGATGCAGGAGCAATTGCTGCATGTCGATGGCGTGATGGTCGGGCGCGCCGCCTATCAGGACCCGGCGCTTCTGCTCGATGTCGACCGATTGTTTTTCGGTGTCGAGCCTGCCGCCGAAGATGCCTTCGCGGCGATCGCGCTTTTCATGCCCTACGTCGAGCGGCGCTTGGCCGAAGGCGTGCCCCTGCACGCCATGACGCGGCATATTCTGGGCCTTTTCAACGGGCGCAAGGGCGCGCGTGCCTGGCGGCGGCATCTGGCGACCGAAGGCGTGAAGCCCGGCGCCGACGCGCAAGTGCTGCGCGAGGCTTTGGGCTATATGCGGCGTGGCAGCAGCGAGCAGGATGTGACCGACGCCGCAGCTTGATTAGCGACGGCGGGGACCGATCCGTCAACCATGACTAGGCGCTTTGGCGTTACCGCTGCGGCGGCGTCAGAAAGCGGGTGATGAGCAGTTTGAACAGAGCGGTGGCCTTTGCCGTACCCAAACTCGGATTGCGTATCTTCAAGGTAAGGGAGCCGTCGATAATGCCGATCAGAACGGCGGCGGCGAACTCGGGATCGAGAGTGGGGTCGACCTGACCGCGCACCTGCGCTTCGCGGAGAAAATCGCCGAGCAAGCCCCGCACCTTTCCGCTTAACGCGCTGACAATCTCACC
>JAATEW010000306.1 GCA_015655535.1 Hyphomicrobiales bacterium
CGGCAGCACGATCTTTTGTCCGCTCGACGTCACGGAGGTCGACAGCACCGGACTTATGACAATTGAACTATTCTCCAGCGCCTTGATCGGCGGCGCGACGAGGATGAGGGCAAACGCGAGGGACAGTCGTTGCAGATGCTTCATGAGCGTTCTCCTTCGCCGCGACCCTAGAACCGCTGCACTGCCGGACTATTTCAACCGCCCGCGAACGCGTTACGGATGACATTGCCAAGGTGGAAACGGCGCCTCCCAACGGCGGCGACCTGCCGAGGGCGTTATGCCTCCGGCTTGCGAAGCAGATACGTGTCCATGATCCAGCCATTCTGCTGACGTCTTTGCGTACGGATCGTCTCTATGTCGCCCATCACTTCGGAAAGTTTGCCCGCGATAAGAACCTCCTCCTCGGTCCCGAGATAGGCGCCCCAATAAATATCGAGATCCTCGCCCGCGACATGCTTGAAAGCCTGATCGCCGTCGAGAAGAACAACGACACTGCCGGCATTGTCCGGAAAGCCTTCGGCAAGCTTGCGGCCGGTCGTGATATGCACAGACTCGCCGATGCGGTTCAGGGCGATATGGTGCCGTGCGGCCAGCGCCTGCACCGCGCTGATGCCGGGGATCACATCATATTCGAGGGCAAAACCTGCCTTCGAACGGATTTTCTCGATGATACGCAACGTGCTGTCGTAGAGAGCCGGGTCTCCCCAGACGAGAAAGGCACCGCATTCGCCATCGGCGAGTTCTTCCATCAAAAGCCTTTCATAGCTCGCTTCGATTTCCCCGTGCCACGTCTCCACATTCGATTTGTAATCGGTGAAGTCCGTCGCCCGCCTGGGCGGCTTTACGTCAACCAGCCTGTATGACTTCTCCTTGATGAACCGTTCGCAAATCTCCGTGCGGAGCTCCCGAAGCGCCGCCTTTTCCGTTCCTTTATCGGGGATGAAAAAGACATCGGCTTCGTTGAGTGCCTTGACCGCTTGCATCGTGACGTAATCGGGATTGCCGGCGCCGATGCCGATGATGAGAACCTTCCGCATCGCAGTTTCCGTTATTTGTTTATGCCTGACCTGACGGCAAGACTCTATCATACTCACGCGGCCTTCGCTTACATGGGCGCGATTGAAACCGGGGTGGCGGCTGGAGCGGTGTGAAAATATTCAAAATTCGAGATGAACCGATGGCCGGTCGAGCGCGGCCAGAAGGGCGCGGCGGTTTGTCTCGAAGCCTGTCTCGGAGCGCAGGCGCGGGCGCGCGAGAGCAATGTCGAGATCCGCGACGACGTGGCCTGGCTGCGATCGCAGCACGACGACGCGGTCGGCGAGCAAAAGCGCTTCTTCGACATCATGCGTGATCATGATCAAGGTCGTTTTGCTCTCCTGCCAGAGAGCGAGAAGCTGATCTTGAAGGTCGGCCCGGGTCAAAGCGTCGAGCGCGGAAAAAGGTTCATCCAGAAGGAGAATCTTGGGCTCGGCCACCAGCGCCCGCGCGATCGCGGCTCTTTGCTGCTGACCACCTGATAATTCGCGCGGCCAGCGCTTTGCCTGCTCGGCAAGACCGACGCGGCGCAACGCCTCGGCGACGCGCGCCCGGCGCTCGCCTTTTGGAAGATGCGTCAGGCCGAAGCCGACGTTACCGGCAATGCTGAGCCAAGGCAGGAGCCGCGGTTCCTGAAACACGACGCCGACGGCAGGATGCGTCCCCGAGATCGGCTCGCCGTCGATCGCGATCGTTCCAAAGCTTGCCTGATCGAGCCCCGCGATGAGACGCAGCAAAGTGGTCTTGCCGCAGCCGGACTTGCCGGTGATCATCACGAAACTTCCGGCCTCGATCGTCAGCGAGACGCGCGCCAAGGCCTGCGTGCCGTCGGCATAAAGTTTCGAGAGCGCGTCGACGACGAGCATCTGCCTTACCTTTTAACGCATCATCTGGTCCGGAAAGCCGCGCAACTTTCGGGATGATGCTTTTACAGACGATCCCGCACGCGATCCTGCCACGCAAGCAGGGGCGTGGTAACGAGAACAAGCGCCGCGTCGCATGTTTTGCCGAGCACGGCGAAGGCGAGAATGGCCGCGAGGATCTGATCGGGCTTTCCGAGCTGCTGTCCATCGACCAGGAGATAGCCGAGGCCCTCGGATGCGCCCATGAATTCCGCCGCGACGACGAACATGAAGCCGAGGCCGAGACCTGAGCGCAGCGCCGTGATCCATTCCGGCAGCGCGGCGGGCAGGAGAATGCGAAAGACCAAGCCCGCGCGGGACAAGCGGAAAGCCCGGCCGACTTCCACAAGCTTGCGATCGACGGAAGCGATGGCGCCAAGAACGCCGAGGTAGACGGGGAAAAACACGCCTACGGCGATCAGCATGATTTTCGAATTTTCGAAAATCCCAAGCCATAAGATGAACAAAGGCACCCAGGCGATCGACGGAATGGCCCGCAAGGCCTGGATCATCGGATCGAGCAGGCGCCGTGCGGCCGGACTGGCGCCGCAGAAGGCGCCCGCCAAAGTGCCGGCGACCGCGCCAATGACGAATCCAGATCCGACGCGCGTGAGCGTCGCAGCGCTATGCGTGAGAAGATCGCCGCTGCGCAGCAGTCCATAGAGCGTCTCGGCCACGCGGCTTGGCGGCGGCATGAGCCTCGCCTGCACGAGCCCCGCGCGGACTGCCAATTCCCATGCAATGGCGAGAGCCACCGGCAGGATGAAGCCATAGGCCCATGCCGGATGATGAAACGTCAGGCGAAACCTGGCCGCGGCCTTCCCCGCGCGATCGGCGAGCGAGGCTTGCGCGAAGGCATCGGTCATCGCGTCGCGGCCTCATGCGCCGCGGCCGAATATTGCGGATCGAACAAGGCATCGAGCGCCGCCGGGACATCGGCTTCGGGCGGCAAAACACCGGCCTGTTTCAAGGCGAGCCCCGCCGCCAGGATCGTCTGGCGCTGTGCCTCGCCGATCGTGCTCGATTGAAGATTTGTGCGCTGGTCGATCTGCCGGTCGATCACTGCCGGCGGCAATTTCGTCGCTTCGACGACGATCTTCTTCAACTCGTCCGGATGCGCCAGTGACCAAAGGCGGGCGTCTTCATAGACGGCCAAGACCTTGCGCACGAGATCCGGATGCTGCTTGGCAAATTCCTCCCGGACGTTCAACACGCCGTAAGTATTCGCGGCGGCGTTTCGATAGAATAGCACATCGCCGTTTTCGACTTCGGCGGAAGCCATCATGGGATCGAGTCCGGCCCAGGCGTCGACGTCGCCCCGGTCGAGCGCCAGACGGCCGTCGGCATGCTGAAGCAGAACGAATTTCACATCCTGATCGGTGAGGCCCGCCGATTGAAGCGCGCGGATCAGAAAAATATGCGGATCGGTTCCGCGCGTCACGGCGATACGTTTGCCTTTGAGATCGGCGATTTTGGTGATGCCTGAGTCCTTGCGGGTGACGAGCGCCGTCCATTCCGGCTGCGAATAGACGTAGATCGCCTTGATCGGATTGCCATTGATGCGGCCGATGAGCGCCGCGGCCCCGGCCGTTGAGCCGAAATCGATCGCACCGGCGTTTAAAAA
>JAATEW010000056.1 GCA_015655535.1 Hyphomicrobiales bacterium
AAAAAACCACGGGAAAATCAATAAGCGAGGGGCCTTGGAAGAGGTCGGATGAAGCCTTGCGCTCAGGTATTTCGTGACTATATTGCGCGCTCATTCGCGAGGCGTGACATCGCGGCCTTTTTTGGCGAAGCGTTTCGGTCTCGAAGCCTTCGCCGCAGGTAATTTGGCCAGACGCGCAAAAGAGCGGCTTTTCCACGCCGCTTTGCGAGTTCCCGGAGGGGTGGCCGAGTGGTTGAAGGCGCACGCCTGGAAAGTGTGTATACGAGAAACCGTATCGCGGGTTCGAATCCCGCTCCCTCCGCCAGCTAATCCTTAAGTCTTTGATTTGAGCGTAACGCCGAATGAACCTCGGTTCATCGGCTCAATGTTACGGCACGTCCATCGTCTCGGCGTCCGCGAGCCGGCGTATCCGACCGAAACCGTGGAACTCTTCGTCCCATTTCACGCCGTGAACCGGTACGACGATCTTTGGCCGGATCGCCATAGCAAAGGCCCGCAAGTCGGCTGGCGACGCGTGCCCGCTGGTGTGGATATAGGCAATCTCGGCTCCGGCCGCCTTGCACCACTCCAGAGCTTCCGCATGATAGGGTTCCGACAGGTAGCCCCGCCACATCGAGAAGTTGAAGACGTCATCGGCGGTCGGGACGACCCCGGCGCTTTGATAGTCGTGGATCAGTCCGCGCCGTAGCATGACAACATAGCGGCTTCCTTCGAGCTTTCTCGCCGAGATGCCGTTTGGGATCATTCGTTCGACGAAATCCTGCCGGCCCTGGCTTCTGTAATTGCTCAGAAGACCTCTCGTCACGATGATCTTCAGATTCGGGAAGCCCGCGCGCAACAGCCGTGTTCCTTCCGAGATGCGATCAAGGACATCCGCGGTGTAGAGATCGATAGCCAGCGTCCGCCCGGTCTGTTTGGCCGCGCGATAGATGGTCACGGTGCGATCGATATTCTGGCCCGACCACGCGACGAAAACCCGTCCTTTGGTGCGTTCGAACAGCTCAACGAAGTCTTTCTCGAGACCGTTTTCCGATTTCACCGGCTTGTCCGATCCGAGGTTCGTGCCTTCCGTCAGCAGCACGTCAATGTCGCTTGGCGGACAAGCCATGATCCGGTCGACAAGCGCGGATTTGCGGCCATGGCGGCGGAAGTCGCCGGTATAGAGGAGCCGCCTGCCCTCGCTTTCGATCAGCAGCATGTAGGCATCGAAGGCGGAGTGGTCGGTGAGAATCGGCGTGATGGTGAAAGGCCCGATCGCGACGGGTTTCGAGCGGGCGTCCCAGGTCTCAAACGTTCGGTTCAGCGGACGGCGCGTAACGTCGCCGGTGAGCGCGATCAATTGCGCCGCCCCCGCACCTGTCCAAATCGGCCAAGCGGGCGGAAGCTCCTCGATAAGCCCCCAATGGTCCTGGTGTGGATGACTGATGAACACGATCGCCGGACGGCTTCGATCGAGCGAGGCGGGCAGCAGACCCGTCGCTCCGTCCGGCGCATCGAGAGGGCGTCCCGCATCAAGAATGATGCGGCAGCCATCGGCGTGCGCGATCTCGATGCAGCTTCCGCCGATTTGCTGAGTGCCGCGATGTACCGTCAGCCGCAAGCCCATCAGAACGGTCCAAGTTTCATTTCACTTGGCTGGGTCACCATTTGGACATGTATGCCGCAAGGCCCTCGCAGCTTTTCGAGATGCCCGTTTTTGACAAAGGCCAGGTCTTTCCCCTCAAAGTCATAGATCAGGAGACGAGGTTTCATATCCAAGCCCAAAGGCAACGCGTCGGTTCGAGCCGCGGCGATAATGCCGGACCCTAAGGGTTCGATGGCCGGATTGATCCGCTGCGCCAGAGTATGGAAGGCCACCAGCAGGCGGCAAGTCCTCTGGTAAGCGTCTTTTACGCAATCGGCGTGACCGGGTTGGCCAAGCCAACGGCTATATTGATCGAGCTGGTTATGGACTTCCGGAAAGTCCTCGGCCTCCTGGCGCCGCATCCGCGCGTCGCCGACCAGCTTTGCTTCCCAGAAAACAATTTTCCAACGGTCGCCGTCCGGTTCCAGCGCGACAAGATCCATGCGGGGCGCCGTCCGATCTTCCGGATCGAAGGCTGGAAGGGCCATTTCGAGATCGATGATATCTGGATTATGCGCAACGACCGCGTCTACAAACGGCTTCTCCTTGCCGGTATAATCATTGGCATTCGCGATCCAGCCCTGGAGTTCTTCAACGCCGCCGTAGGGGCGAACCTGTCCCGTCTCGATATCGACGAACCCTGCCGAAGTAAGCTGAACATATGACTGGCCGCTGCCTTTGGCGCCGTAAACATATTTATTATGGATGCTCGCCTGGAGCTCCCTGCCGCCCTTGAACTCCACTTTCGCGATGGACTGCCCGTTTCGGTAGAAGTTGAGATAGCCGTTGCGGATCGCCAAACGCAGACGCGCACCGTGGTTTTGCGTTCCATCTGGCGTCAGCGCGTCCCCCGCGGGTATCCACAGCGCGAGCATATCTTTGAACCAGGGATTACCTTCTAAAACTGCGTCACTGATCAATTCGATTTTAAATTCACGCCCAAACGTCGACATGTGCGACACCTCCCTTGCTTCCTCTATATTCACTTAAGGGGGGCCGGAAATTAACGCCGCAGGCCAAATAAAGCGGGGTGTTGCTTCGGGGACACAATCGATTTCAAGCTACGTGACTTTGTGCGTCTTCGTGCGAAGCGGGCGGAGCCCGATCCGGCAGATGCCGAACACGCGGCCAATGCGAATCGCAGAATCCCGCAACTGCTCAACACTGAGAAGGCACCTTCCGCTATCGCGGAAAGAACGATCGAAGCAGGAGACGAAGCGCGCGACGTAACGCATGTCCGAAGCCTCAAACGAGGCACGGTTTTCCAATATAAACCCCGCTTGAAAAGACGCGGTGCGACACTGCCCGTCGTTCTGTGAAGGGCCATGCGGGACAAGGTACAGATGACGCTTCGGCAGTCTGGTATCGGCTCGCCGCGTTCTTCGCCCACCCCGTTTTCAATATGAAAATTTGACGAACATTGGCGATCCATTTGTCACGCCGAAGCTGCGTGGATGCGAAGATGTATCGGTCGCGCCACACGTCGCAGGTATCGAACCGCGCGCAAGTCCCGGCAACCAGTTTCCAATGGATTTAGGCGGGTCGTCATGGCAGCCTTCAAATTACTTTTTTGGGAGATTTTCTCATGATCCGCCATTTGCTTTTATCTTCGATCGCCGTTGCGGCTTTGACGGGCGCCGCTTTGGCTGCCGACCTTCCCTCGCGCAAGGCGCCGCCGGTTTTCGTGCCGCCGCCGATCTTCACCTGGACGGGCGTCTATATCGGCGGCCAGATCGGCTACCAATGGGGGACGACAACGCCGGCCGAATTTGGCCCGGGAGGCATTTTTGCTTCCGGTCTGTCGAGCTATGATCCAAGCGGCGTCGTTGGCGGCGCGCATGTCGGTTTCAATTATCAGGTCAGCCAATTCGTCTTCGGTCTTGAAGGCGACGTCGATGGGACGAGCTATTCGGCTTCGAGCAGCTTCCTCGGTGCCGCCCCCGCCGCCTTCACCAATTATAACTCGCGGATCAATGCCGAGGGTTCGATCCGGGGCCGTGTCGGCATCGCCTGGGATCGTGCGCTCTTCTACGCGACCGGCGGCGTTGCCTTCGCGGATATCCGCACGTCCTATGCCTCGCCCGGCACGCCCGGCGTCCCCGCCCCCGTTGGTGCGGTGGCCTTGCCGGCGATCCCTGCCACACCGCCCGGAGTCGACTCGTTCTCAAACAGCCGCATCGGCTGGACCGTCGGCGGCGGCATCGAATATGCGATCACCAACAATTGGTCGGTGCGCGCCGAATATCGCTATACCGATTTCGGTCACCTGACCGACAGCCTCGTCGCGACCTATCCGGGATTTGTCGTCCGCACCCATATCACCGACAATGCGGTGCGCGCTGGCTTCAGCTACAAGTTCGATTGGTATACGCCGCCGGCCCCGGTCGTCGCCAAATATTGAGATCCGTTCTCAAGTCGAAATCCTTCTGGGAAATTTGTGCCGGCGGTTGCGACCGCCGGCATTTTCATTGCGAGGACGCGTTTGGGAGATGGTAGCGCAGCGAAGCGGCAGCACTTGGCCGGAACGAGTGCCAAGCTTGAGACAGCTGGAAATCAAAGCTTCGTGATCCGGCCGAATCTGATCCGGCACAATTAAGCGCGGCGAACCTCTGTATAACGCGCTGAAAATAAGTATATTCATAAATAGGCCCTTCGCTGTCCGCTAGGCTCGAGGTCTTTTCATGAGACGATCGGTGCCGGCAGCCGGGAAAGCTGAGGGCCGTGAAAAGGTTTAATCGCATCGCCCAAATCAATCCGAAAATGCAAGATCCGGTCGTTGAACGCCGTCCCGCCAAGCTGCTCGCCGCCAATGGCGCCGCAAGCGCCGCTCATGAAGCGGCCTCCGGTGGAAATGCGGACGAGTCGAAGTCTTCGCGAAAAGAAGCCAAGCAGCAGCGGCAGGTTCAAGCCGCCAGTTTGCTTTCGGCGATCGTCGAATCGTCGGATGATGCGATCATCAGCAAGACGCTCGCGGGGATCATCACAAGCTGGAACAAAAGCGCGGAGCTGCTTTTCGGCTATAGCGCGGACGAGGCGATAGGCCAGCCCATAACGATGCTCATCCCGAAAGAACGCCTTGAGGAAGAACCAACGATCATCAAGCGCATTCTGGCGGGCGAACGCGTCGATCATTTTGAAACGATCCGGCGCCGCAAGGATGGCACGCTAGTCGATATTTCACTGACCATCTCGCCCATTCTCGATGCCGAAGGGGCGATCGTCGGCGCCTCGAAGATCGCCCGCGACATCACCGACCGCAAGCGCAGCCAGGAAAAGCAAGTTCTCCTCCTCCGGGAAATGAACCATCGCGTGAAGAATCTCTTCGCGCTCGCAACCGGCCTCGTGACTCTCAGCGCGCGCTCGGCCAAAACGCCCGAGGCGCTTGCGAGCGCGATCCGCGAGCGATTGTCGGCGCTCGCCCGCGCGCACGATCTGACCCTGCCTAACGTTCAGACGGACGAGGTCAAACCCAATCGGGAAACCACGCTCACCGCCCTGCTGAAGACGATTCTCGCTCCCTTCGAAACGGAGGGACGACATATTTCCATCGATGGGTGCGACGCGGCGATTGGAGAATCCTCTTTGACGAGCCTTGCCCTTCTGCTGCACGAATTCGCCACCAATTCCGCCAAATATGGGGCGCTGTCCGCGCCCGAGGGCAGGTTGCATGTGCATCTCGCCGCCACAGATCAGGATCTGCACCTGACCTGGATGGAATCCGACGGGCCGCCCTTACCGGAAAAAGCCGGGCCTGAAGGTTTCGGAAGCCGGCTCGCGCGGGCCACCGTTCAAAGCCACTTGCAGGGTACGATCGGCCACGAATGGAAAAAGGAGGGGCTTGTCATCAAGCTCCGGGTGCCGATCGAGCGCTTGGGCGCCTGACTGATTTGGGCGCCTGACCTCACCGCGGTCAAATCTTAGCGGCTGCGGAGGCCGCTGGGCGGTGCCGATCATCACGAATTGGCGAAATCCAAGCGATTTAAACGCTATTCCGATCAATGGGTGATAGTCGTTTAAAGCGGCTTTTGGTAGTTTCCTACTCCATATCCGCATAGCGGATCCATCCTGCCCCAGGCGAAATTATCAATGGAAATCAGTGATCCGCGGCTTTCTTCCGCTCTCATCGACGGGGACGCGGATGGTTTTCTTGCCATAGAGGCGTCGGGCCTCGGCACGTGGCGTTGGGAGCTTGCGAGCGATCTCGTCCATCTGTCGGGCCGCGCGCGCGAATTGATCGGCGCCCCGGATGCTGCCTTGGCCTACACGGCATTTCTCGAAAAACTTTATCAGGACGACCGCGAGGGCATCGATCATGCGCTGCGGCAAAGTCTTGCCAAGGGCGAAAGTTTCGATCTCGATTTCCGCACAGTGCCGGTCGATGGCAAGAGCCTCTGGCTTCGTATGCGCGGCGCCAGCTTTCCGGCGCGCGGAGAGCTGCGGGGAATTCTGATCGATATCGTCCAAAGGAAAGCCGCGGAAGAAGCCAATAGCAGGCTTGCTGCCATCGTGGCCTCGTCCGAAGACGCCATTATCGGGAAATCGCTCGACGGCATCGTTACCGACTGGAACCGCGGGGCCGAGGCGATCTTCGGCTATGGCGCCGAAGAGATCGTCGGCCAGTCGATCTCGATTCTTCTGCCGCCCGGACAAGAGGGCGAAACCACCATCATTCTCGACCGGATCAAGCGCGGCGAGCGGGTCGATCATTTCGAGACGCGACGGCTTTGCAAGAGCGGAGAAATCATCGATGTCGCGGTGACGGTCTCGCCCGTCTGGGATCATGCCGGACGCCTGCTCGGCGCATCCAAAGTGGCGCGCGACATTACCGCCGCCAAGCGCGCGCAAAGCGCGCTGGCCGAGCGCGAGGCGCATTTGCAATCCGTCCTCGACACGGTGCCGGACGCCATGATCGTCATCGATACGGCTGGAATCATGCAATCTTTCAGCGCCACGGCCGAACGGCTTTTCGGCTATTCGGCCGCCGAGGCCATTGGCCAGAACGTCAGCATTCTCATGCCCGCGCCCTATCGCGAGCAACATGACGGCTATCTCAACCGCTATCTCCTGACCGGCGAAAAGCGGATCATCGGGATAGGCCGCCTCGTGGTCGGCTCGCGCAAGGACGGCTCCACCTTCCCGATGGAACTGTCGGTCGGTGAAATGCGCTGGGGCGAACGCCGCTTTTTCACCGGATTCGTCCGTGATTTGACGGAGCGGCAGCAGACCCAGTTGCGGCTGCAGGAATTGCAGGCCGAACTCATCCACATGTCGCGCTTCTCGGCGCTGGGCGAAATGGCCTCGACCCTGGCGCACGAGTTGAACCAGCCGCTGACCGCCGCGGCGAGCTATTTGAACGGCGCGCGGCGGCTCATGGATGGCGGCCAGGCCGAGACTCTGCCGACGGCGCGCGACGCCGTCGAGCACGCCGCCGAGCAGGTGTTGCGGGCGGGTCAGATCATCCGCCGCCTGCGCGACTTCGTGGCGCGGGGCGAAAACGAACGGCAGATTGAAAATCTGCCCAAACTCATCGAAGAAGCCAGTGCGCTCGCGCTTGTGGGCGCCAAGGAAACCGGCGTCAGGGTCCTGTACCAGCTTGACCCGCGCGCGGAATTCGTTCTGGCCGACAAGATCCAGGTTCAGCAGGTTTTGCTCAATCTGATGCGCAATGCGATCGAAGCGATGCAGGAAGTGGCGAAGCGTGAATTGACGATCTCCACCCATCCATTGGATGGCGAGACCGTTCGGATCGATGTGACAGACACCGGACCGGGCATCGCCGAGGAGATCGTCAAACAGCTCTTTCAGCCCTTCGTCACGACCAAACGCGAGGGCATGGGGGTCGGGCTCTCCATTTCGCGGACGATTATCGAAGCCCATGGCGGGCATCTTTGGGCCGAGCCCAATCCCGGCGGCGGCACCGTCTTCCGCCTGACCCTCAAGACCATCGGCGCGGAGGAGCTGGACGATGGCAAGTAGCGCCGTTGTGCATCTGATCGACGATGATGAAAGCGTGCGGCAGGCCTTGGCGTTTCTGTTGACGACGGCCGGGCACGCGGTCCGCGTTTACGAATCGGGCACAGCCTTTCTCGACGCGCTCGCGACCTTGCAGCCGGGCTGCATCATCAGCGACGTGCGCATGCCGGGCGTCGACGGATTGGAATTGCAGCGGCGTCTGAAGGGGCTCGATATCAACCTTCCCTTCATCATTATGACGGGTCATGCCGACGTGCCGCTCGCCGTCGAGGCGATGAAGGCCGGCGCGATCGATTTCATCGAAAAACCCTTCGACGACGACTTGCTCCTCTCAGCGATCAACACGGCGCTCGCCCGCTTTTCCGAGGCGGGGCACCGCGAGGCGGAAATCGCCCAGATCCAGACGAAGCTGCAATCTTTGTCGGCCCGCGAGCAGCAAGTGCTGCAGGGGCTTCTTGCCGGCCATCCGAACAAGACGATCGCCTATGATCTCAACCTCAGCCCCCGCACGGTCGAGGTCCATCGCGCCAATGTCATGACGAAAATGGGCGCGACCAGCCTCTCCGACCTCATCCGCATGTCGCTTCTCGCCAAAATCCCCTCCGGCGGCTAGAGCTTTTTCGGTTCTGATGGAGTCAGAACCGAAGCTCTAGATTCTGCTTTGGCGCGTTTTCTTGACGCGAACCGGCATCCACTTCGCTCGAAAACGCTCTAGGGCCGCCATCAGATCTCCGACCGTCCGGTTGCGCTATATCAAGGCGCCGGCCCCGGCCCTCTCCAGAATGTGATTTACCCGGAAAGAGAAGCGGTGCGTGGCGGACTCCCAAAATTATGACCCCAAGATCATGACCCATGATCAGGAGATAGTTCTAGTTGTCGACGACGATCTGGCCGTCCGCGAATCGCTCAAATTCGCCCTGGAGCTGGAGGGATTGGCCGTGCGCGTCTGCGGCAGCGGCGAG
>JAATEW010000221.1 GCA_015655535.1 Hyphomicrobiales bacterium
GCCGCGTCGACCTCGATTCCGTTGCCACGCCATGTGAAGTTGCGACCCATCCAGGCCGCAACCCATAGCGCCGGAATCATGCCGTCGCGCAAAGGAAGCGCCAAAACGAGAGATGGATTGATCGGCCAGCGGCAGAGCTTCGCCAGGACGATCTCGGGCGCATACCACGCCAAAATAAAGAGGACGCCCGCGAGCGGTACCGAAAAACCGGCCGTATAGGCCGCGAGCATCAGGGCCAGCAGCGGCACGGCGGCTCCGGTCAGAATCTCCGGGGCGAATTCCAGCGGGAAGGTCACGCGCCGCAGCCGCGCCCAGCGCAATTGCCGCGACCAAACATCGCCGACGCTTCTTTCGCCGAGCGGCTGCGACGAAGGCATCGCAAGGCGTGCCTTCAGGCCCCGACGGCGCACCATTTTGGTCGAGGCGGCGTCCTCGGCGGGTTCATGCGCAAGCTCCATGAAGCCGCTCTCCAATTCCGAGCGGCGGAAGAACAAGGTCTTGCCCTGCGCGAAGCCCATGGCGAAAGCATCCGCCGCATATTGCCAGCGTGCTTCATAGGTATTGAGGAAGGCGCATTCGAGATGCGCCCAGAACCCGCGCGGCGAAAGCCCGATCGGCGGCGCCGAGACGACGCCGGTGTCGTCGCGCAGCGCGTGAATTAAACTCTGCAGAAAGTCCGGCGCCAGAAGAACATTGCTGTCGATGAAGGCGATCCGGTCGAAGCGCGCGGTCTGCCAGCCGCGCACCATATTGTTCAGCTTCGGATTGATGCTGATCTTCTCGTCGCCGATGATGAGCTGGCTCGGCACGTTGGGATAGGTGCGCATGGCGGCCCTGACCCAAGGGATGATCGGGTCCGACGGGTTGGCGACGCAAAAAAGCAGTTCATAGGACGGATAGCTCAGCGTGAAAGAGCTACGTAAAGTCTCGCCGGAAAAACTCTCGAGTCCGCAGAGAGGCCGGACCAGGCTGATCGCCGGAAACGTGTCCACCTTCTCCAAGGCCAGAGCATCGCGCCGGCCGCGCGACGGACGGCAGCGCAGCCATGCCAGGAAGGCCGTCAAATATTGAAGGAAGAGCAGAGAACCCGCGACTGCGAGCATGATGATCATAAAGGTCATGTCGTCCGATATACTCGACCAATATCCGAAGTGACTGGTGGAATGGGACCGCGCGTTTGAGGACTCGCGGGCCGACCTTCATCATGAACGCTTTAACGATAAAAATCTAATTCTTAACCTTGCCGAAGGTTTCGTCAAAACCATAACCCGCGCCGCGGACGGTGCGGATCGGATCTTCCTCATCCGACTGGGACAGAGCCTTGCGCAGCCGCCCGACATGGACATCGACGGTTCGCTCGTCGATTTCCGCGGCATGGCCCCAGACGCTATCGAGCAATTGCGCCCGCGAGAAGATCTGCCCAGGACGCTCCATGAGACATTCCAGCAGGCGAAACTCCGTCGGGCCGATATGAAGCGCCCGGCCGCCGCGGCGCACCCGCCACGTGCCGCGATCAAGCTCCAGATCGCCGATCGAAAGCAAAGGCGCGATCCGCGCCGGATGCACCCGCCGCAGCAAGGCACGCACCCGCGCCAGAAGCTCCGGCACCGAGAAGGGTTTTACCACATAGTCGTCCGCCCCGACGGAAAGGCCGCGAACGCGCTCGCCCTCCTCGCCACGCGCGGTCAACATGATGACGGGCAGAGACCTTGTGCTTTCGCGCGCGCGCAGGCGGCGGCAGATTTCAAGCCCTGAAACGCCCGGCAGCATCCAGTCGAGGATGACGAGATCGGGCGGCGCTTCGCTCAAGCGCAGTTCCGCGTCGTCGCCGCGCTCGACGCATTCGACATCGAAACCCTGGGCTTCAAGATTATAGGTGAGAAGCAGGCCGAGAGCCGCTTCATCCTCGACCACAAGGACGCGTGGCGCGCCCCCGGACGAAATCCCCCGCATTTGCCGGGTTCGAGTATCATTCATGCCGAAGTCACTTTCCAAGCTGAGACAGGCGCAGAGGTTGATAAGATCGACGCATGAGACGCGTTAAAGGACTTGAGCATTTTCATTCCGTCGCTCATCCGCCCACTCCCTTGCGGGCGAGCACGCGCGCCGAAATGGAAAGACAGAGAACGGCGACGGTGACGATCAGCGCGCCCGACCAGGCCAGTTGCTGCCAGTCCGCATAGGGGCTCAAGGCGAACTGGAAGATAATGACCGGCAGGCTGGCCATAGGCGCGTTGAGATCGGTGCTGAAGAACTGATTGTTCAGCGCCGTGAAAAGCAAAGGCGCCGTCTCGCCGCTGGCGCGGGCGATCGCCAGGAGGATGCCCGTCACGAGGCCGGCGCGCGCCGCCTTATAGGCGATCTTGGTGATCACATGGAAACGCGGCAGGCCGAGCGCCGTCGCCGCTTCCCGCATCTGCGCGGGGACGAGCAGCAGCATATCCTCGGTCGTCCGCACGACAACCGGGATTACGATGATCGCAAGCGCGACGGCGCCGGCGATGCCGGAGAAATGGCCCATTTTCGAGACCATGATCTCATAGACGAAAAGGCCGATGACGATGGACGGCGCGCTGAGCAGGATATCGTTGATGAAGCGCACGATGAAGGTCAGTTTCGTGCCGCGGCCATATTCGGCCATGTAAGTGCCGGCCAGCATGCCGATCGGCGTCCCTATGGCGACGCCGAGGAAGGTCATGACAAGACTGCCGTAAATGGCATTCAGGAGACCGCCCTTGCTTCCAGGCGGCGGCGTCATCTGTGTGAAGAGATCGAGCGAGAAGCCTCCCAAGCCCTTACCGACAAGGGCGATGAGGATCAGCAGCAGAAAACCGAGGCCGAAGGCCGCCGCCGCATAGCAAAGGCTGATCGAGAAGAAGTTGAGACGCCGGCGCTGCGCGTAACGGGACATCGTTCAAACGCCCTTTTTCTGTTCGATACGCAAGAGCATGTAGCGTGAGATCGCCAGGACGATGAAGGTAATGATGAACAAGATGAAGCCGAGCTCGATCAAGGCCGACGTATAAAGGTCGCCGACCGCCTCGGTGAATTCATTGGCGATCGATGCCGAGATCGTCGTTCCGGGCGCCAGTATGGACCCGGAGATCCGATGGGCATTGCCGATAACGAAGGTGACCGCCATGGTTTCGCCGAGCGCGCGTCCCAGGCCGAGCATGATCCCGCCGATCACGCCGACGCCCGTGTAAGGCAGCACCACATGACGCGAGACTTCCCAGGTGGTGCAGCCAAGGCCATAGCCCGCCTCTTTCAAGACGGGCGGCACCGTCTCGAAAACATCGCGCGAGATCGAGGTGATGAAGGGAAGCACCATGATGGCCAGAACGAAACCAGCCGTCAGAATGCCGATTCCATAGGGCGGCCCGGCAAACAGCGTCGACAGGACAGGAATATCGCCGAAGAGCGAAATGAGGCCCGGCTGGACATATTGCTGCACGAAGGGCGCGAGAATGAAAAGGCCCCAGAGGCCGTAAATGATCGAAGGAATGGCGGCGAGAAGTTCGATCGCGACACCGATCGGGCGCCGCAGCGATTGCGGACACAGTTCGGTCAGGAAAATCGCGCTTCCGATGCCGACCGGCACGGCAATGAGCATGGCGATGAGCGACGTGACCACGGTGCCGTAGATCGGGGCCAGCGCGCCGAACTTATCGGTCACCGGGTTCCAAACCTCAGTGACGAAAAAGCCAAGACCGAAGGCTTGGAACGCGGGAATCGAACCATAGGCCAGCGCGATCATGACGCCGCCGAGAAGGGCGAGGACGAGCATGACCGCGGAAAACGTGCAACGCCGGAAGAAGCCGTCGCTCAGCCGGAACCGGGTGAAAACCCGCGCACGCTTATGCTCTTTGTCGAGCTGCATAGCATAGTTGTTGATGGTGAGATCAGCCAAACTATGGTCCGTCTATCAGAGAAAAATGAAGGAACAGCGAGAGATCGAAGCAAGAGATCAAAATAAGCGTTCCGGACATCGTTTAGAGAGGCGAGTTCAAGAGAGCGGCAAGCCGCGGAACACCTGTCCGCGGCTTGCCGCCTTCAGATCTTTACTAATTCAGCAACGGCTTGCCGTCTCTGCCCTTGAGATCGGCAGCCCAGGTCTTTTGCACTAGAGCGACGACATTGTCGGGAAGCGGGATGTAGTCGAGTTCCTCGGCCGCCTTGCCGCCCTTGGCATAGGCCCAATCGAAGAACTTGAGCGCTTCGCTGGCGGCGGCGAGGTCCTGCGGCTTCTTTTGCATCAGGATGAAGGTCGCAGCCGTGATCGGCCAGGAGGCAGCGCCGGGCTGATCCGTGAGGATCTGATAGAAACCGGGCGCATTGGCCCAATCCGCATTGGCGGCAGCCGCCTGGAAGGCCGCCATGGTCGGCTCGACGTTCTTGCCTTCCTTGTTGACGCGGCCGGTATAGGTCAGATTGTCCTGCTTCGCATAGGCGAATTCGACGCAGCCGATCGAAGCCTTGGACTGCATCACGGTGTTGGCGACGCCTCCA
>JAATEW010000079.1 GCA_015655535.1 Hyphomicrobiales bacterium
ATGCGGAAGTGCCGATCGGCGCGATCGACGATGAGGGCCAGGGCCCTGGCATCTGGCTTGTCGATGAGACCAATGAGACGGTGCGTTATCAGCTCGTGAAGGTCGCGCAGTTCGGCGCCGAGACGGCCGTCGTCAGCAACGGCGTGAAGCCCGGTGAGCGCCTCGTCTCGATAGGCGGACATTTCCTGCACGACGGACAGCATGTCCGTCTTTCCGACACGAAGGCGGCAATGCAATGAGCGGGTTCAATCTCTCGGCGCTTGCCGTCCGCGAGCGCGGCATCACGCTCTTCCTGATCCTCGCGATCACGGCCTCAGGCATCTTTGCCTATCTCAATCTTGGCCGGGCCGAAGATCCGACCTTCACGGTCAAAGTCCTGACTGTCACGGCCGCCTGGCCAGGCGCGACCGCCGAAGAGATGCAAAACCTCGTCGCCGATCCGCTCGAGAAGCGGCTGCAGGAGCTGCGCTGGTACGATCACGTCGATACGTTCACGCGGCCGGGCCTCGCCTTAATGACGCTCTATCTCCTCGACAAGACTCGGCCGGCCGATGTCCCGGAGCAGTTCTACCAGGCGCGCAAAAAGCTTGGTGATGAGGCTCGTAATTTGCCGCAAGGCGCGCTCGGGCCTTTCATCAACGACGAATACTCGGACGTCGTCTTTGCGGTCTATTCGATCGAAGGCGATGGGTTGCCCGACCGGCTGCTGTCGCGCCAGGCCGAAACCGTGCGCGAGCGTTTGCTCCACGTGCCTGGCGTCACAAAAGTCGACATTGTCGGTGAGCGGCCGGAGCGGATTTTCGTTAACTTCTCTTACGCGCGCTTCGCGACGCTCGGCGTCAGTCCAAACGATGTTTTCGCGGCGCTGCAACGTCAAAATGTTGTGACGGCAGCCGGATCTATCGACACGAATGGCCCCCAGGTCTTCATCCGGCTCGAAGGCGCCTTGGACGATCTGGAGAAGGTCCGCAACACCCCGATCGTGGCGGGCGGCCGGGTGCTGAAACTATCCGACATCGCGCAGGTCGAGCGGGGCTATGAAGACCCGGCGACATTCCTCGTGCGCCACAATGGCAAACCGGCGCTCGTGCTCGATGTCGTCATGCAGGTCGGCTGGAATGGCCTTGCCCTGGGCGATGCTTTGAAGGCAGCCGAAAAGACCCTTGGCGATGATCTGCCGCTTGGTGTGCATCTTACCAAGATCACCGATCAGACGGATAATATCCAGATCGCCGTCGGTGAGTTCATGGAGAAATTCTTCGTTGCGCTCGGCGTCGTCATGGTGGTCTGTCTCATAAGTCTGGGATGGCGCGTTGGAATCGTTGTCGCCGCCGCCGTGCCTTTGACGCTTGCGACGGTGCTCGTCATCTTCATGATCACCGGACGTTTCTTCGACCGCATTACCCTCGGCGCTCTTATCATCTCGCTGGGTCTCTTGGTCGATGACGCGATCATCGCGATCGAAATCATGGTCGTGAAACTCGAAGAGGGATTCGACCGCATCTCTGCGGCATCTTACGCCTGGTCGCATACGGCAGCACCCATGCTTGCAGGTACGCTTGTCACGATCATAGGCTTCCTCCCGGTCGGCTTTGCAAAGTCGAGCGCCGGCGAATACGCCGGCAACATCTTCTGGGTCGTCGGCTATGCCTTGATTACGTCTTGGATCGTCGCCGTCGTTTTCACGCCCTATCTCGGCGTGGTGCTCCTGCCAGAGATCAAGAAGGTCGAAGGCGCCGCCTACGAACACATCTATTCGACACCGAACTATAACCGCTTCCGCAAGCTCGTGGCTTGGGCGGTCCGTCAGAAGTTCCTGGTTGCAGGAGCAGTCATTGCTCTTTTTGTTGCCTCGGTCATCGGCATGGGCAGTGTGCGTCAGCAGTTCTTCCCGTCGTCCGACCGGCGCGAAGTTCTGGCCGAAGTGCAGATGCCGGAAGGCACCAGCATCGAGGCCACGGGCGCCATTACCGCCCGCATCGAAGACTGGCTCAAGCAGCAGCCCGAAGCCAAAGAGGTGACAAGCTATATCGGTGGCGGCGCGCCGCGCATCTGGCTTGCCTATAATCCGGAGCTGCCCGATCCGTCCTTCGCCAAAATCATGATCCTGACGGAGAGCCAGGAAGCGCGCGACAAACTAACCCTGCACCTGCGCGAGCGCATCGCGGATGGCCTCGCGCCGGAGGCAAGGCTCAGGGTTACGCAATTTGTGTTTGGACCCTATTCCCATTGGCCTGTGACGTTCCGGGTGATGGGGCCCGATCCGACCGCTTTGCGGCATATCGCGGATCAGGTGCAAAGCGTCATGCTCGCCAATCCGAACACGCGCGACGTGAACGAGGATTGGAGCGAGCGCGTGCCCACCATGCGCTTCGTGTTCGATCAAGCGCGATTGCAGCTGCTTGGCTTGACGCCGGCGGAAGCGGCGCAGCGCCTGCAGGTTCTTTTGACTGGAACCTCGGTCACTCAGGTCCGCGAAGACATCCGGGCCGTTGATATTGTTGCGCGCAGCAGCGGCAGCGAACGTCTCGATCCAAAGCGCTTGACCGACCTCACCTTCACGAACCGTGACGGACAGATCATTCCCGTCAGCCAGATCGGGCATGTCGTCGTCACCCCCGAGGATCCGATCCTGCGCCGGCGCAATCGCATTCCGACGATCACGGTTCAAAGCGACATAGACGAGAAGTTGCAGCCGCCGCAGGTGACAGCCGAAGTTGCCGTGGCCCTGAAGCCACTCATCGCGACGCTGCCGTCCGGTTATCATATCGAGATCGGCGGCAATGCGGAAGAATCGGGCAAGGCCAATGCGGCGCTGGCTCCGATCTTTCCGGTCATGTTCCTTTTGACGATGCTGGTGCTCGTGTTCCAAGTCCGAAGCATATCGTCCATGTTCATGGTTCTGCTGACCGCACCGCTCGGACTGATCGGCGTTGTTCCGACATTGCTGGCCTTCGGTGTGCCCTTCGGGTTCAATGGCATTCTGGGCTTGATCGGCCTCTCCGGCATCTTGATGCGCAATACCTTGATCCTCATTGGCCAGATCAAGACAAATCAGGCAGAAGGCCTCGATCCCTTCCATGCCGTGGTTGAGGCGACCGTGCAGCGTGCCCGCCCCGTCGTCTTGACGGCGCTCGCCGCCGTGCTCGCCTTCTCGCCGCTCACATCATCGGTCTTCTGGGGCTCGCTCGCCTATACATTGATCGGCGGCACCGCAGCCGGAACGCTGCTCGTCTTGCTCTTCCTGCCCGCGCTTTATGCGATATGGTTCAGGGTCAAACCTAGCAAGGGCGAGGCCCTCGCGAAGGCGATGATACCTGCTGGGGCCCGTGCATAAGCAAAAGCTCCACCACCATTGATGATGCTGAGCCATATGATGAAGCCGAGGCCTGCAAGGTCGACATCATAATCGTCTATAGGGGGCCTGGTTCGCCCCGCTGCTTACCGGCTTCGCCAATGCCGGCTGGCCTGATCACAAAAATGTTTCCTCTGCCTGAAGCGCGCGAGCATGGCCGACGCCTTGCCTCTGAGCAAAACTCCCAAAACATTCACGGGAGTGGACGAATGACGGGCCGTCATCGCTCATGAAGGTACAGGCGTTTTTGCAAACAGCGATAGTCCTGCCGATATCGCATCATGAAACAGGTCGCGCCTATCACGAGATCGGCCGTTCAAAGCATAATAAGACTTTGTTTGCATAGACTTGAGACGCCCGCAGCTTTTGTCTATATCTGATCTAAAGTCCACGCGCGGGTATGTTGACCTGTCGCGGGAACTGAACGGAGTGTCCGGAATGAACCTAAGTCGTCGCGGCTTTATCAAGCTTACTGGCGCCGGTCTCGCAGCATCAAGTCTTGGTGCGCTTGGCTTCGGCTTGGCGGGCGCGGCCCTTGCGTCTTCGATCCGGCCCTACAAACTGACAGCCACAACCGAGACCCGCAACACCTGCACCTATTGCTCTGTCGCCTGCGGCATCCTGATTTACAGTCTTGGCGACCGGGCGAAGAATGCCAAGTCCGACATCATCCATATCGAAGGCGATCCGGATCATCCAGTGAATCGCGGGACGCTCTGTCCGAAAGGCGCCGGCCTCCTCGATATCGTGCATGCGCCCACGCGGTTGAAATACCCGCAATATCGCGCCCCCGGCAGCAACGAGTTCAAGCAGGTCTCCTGGGATTTCGCGTTGAACCGCATAGCGACGCTGATGAAAGAGGATCGCGACGCGAACTTCATTGCCAAGGATGCCGCCGGCACGACAGTCAACCGATGGATAAGTACCGGCATGCTGGCCGCCTCGGCGTCGTCGAGCGAGACGGCCTATCTGACGTGGAAGGTCGCCCGAGCCCTCGGCATGGTGGTCTTCGATAACCAGGCACGCGTCTGACACGGACCGACGGTGGCCAGTCTGGCCCCAACATTCGGTCGCGGTGCAATGACCAACACTTCGCAGGATATCAAGAATGCCAATGTGGTCGTGGTCATGGGCGGCAATGCGGCCGAAGCGCATCCCTGTGGCTTCAAATGGGTGATCGAAGCAAAGATCGAGAACGCAGCCAAGCTCGTCGTGATCGATCCTCGGTTCACCCGCACTGCCGCGGTCGCGGATGTCTATGCGCCGATCCGTCCGGGAACCGATATCGCGTTCCTCAATGGCATGATGCGCTACCTTCTGGAGAAGGACGCGATCCAGCATGAATATGTGCGGGCCTATACCAATGCCAGCCTGATCGTGAAGGAAGGCTTCGGCTTCGAGGAGGGGCTGTTTACCGGCTACGAGGCGGATACGCGCAGCTACGACAAGTCGAGCTGGGACTACGAAGTCGACGAGCAGGGCTTTGCCAAGATCGACGACACCTGGCAAAATCCGCGCTGCGTGATCAATCTGCTTCGCCAGCATGTGGACCGCTATACGCCGGACATGGTGTCGCGTATCTGCGGGACGCCGCGCGATAAATATCTCCAGATCTGCGAACTGTTTGCTACGACCTCGGCGCCCGACAAGGCGTTGACGAGCATGTTTGCGCTCGGCTGGACCCAGCATTCGATCGGGTCCCAGAATATTCGCGCGATGGCGATGGTCCAGCTCCTGCTGGGCAATATCGGCGTCGCCGGCGGCGGGATGAATGCTTTGCGCGGTCATTCCAATATTCAGGGGCTGACCGATGTCGGTCTTCTGTCGAACCAGATGCCTGGCTATCTCACGCTTCCAAGCGACAAGGAGACCAGTTTCGAGGACTATATGAAGACGCGGCTCTTCGAGCCGCTGCGCCCCGGACAAACGAGCTATTGGCAGAACTACAAGAAGTTCTTCGTCAGCTTCCAAAAGGCAATCTATGGCGATGCCGCGCGGCCGGACAATGACTGGGCCTATGATTGGCTGCCGAAGCTCGATATTCCGCTTTACGACATCATAAAAGCCTTCGAGATGATGGCGAATGGCGAGATGAACGGCTACATCTGCCAGGGCTTCAATCCGCTCCAGGCCTTTCCGGACAGGGGCAAGATCCGCAAGGCGCTGGGCAAGCTGAAATTCCTCGTCACGATGGACCCGCTGGACACGGAGACGTCGAGGTTCTGGGAGGATTTCGGCCCGCAGAACCCGTCCGATCCGGCTTCGATCCAAACCGAAGTCTTCCAGCTGCCGACAACCTGCTTCGCCGAAGAGAACGGCTCGCTCGTCAATTCGTCACGCTGGTTGCAATGGCATTGGAAAGCCGCCGAAGCGCCGGGCGAGGCTCAGAGCGACATCTGGATCATGTCCAGCCTCTTCCATCGGCTGCGTGAAATGTATCGCAAGGACGGCGGCGCATTTCCCGATCCGCTTCTGAACTTGACCTGGAAATATACGGATCCGGTCGATCCGAATCCGGAGGAATTGGCGAAGGACATGAACGGTCGCGCCTTGGTCGATATCAAGGATGCAACGGGTGCAACAACATTGCACGCCGGCCAATTGCTGGATGGGTTCGCGCAATTGCGCGATGATGGTACGACCATGTCCGGCTGTTGGATATTCTCGGGCTGTTACACCGAGAAGGGCAATCAGATGGCGCGGCGCGACGCGACCGATCCGCGCGAGCAAGGCATCGCGCCGAACTGGGCCTGGGCCTGGCCGGCCAACCGGCGGATTCTTTATAATCGTGCCAGCGCCGACCCGGCCGGCAAAGCTTGGAATCCAGAGAAGCCGATCATCGAATGGAACGGCACGCAATGGGCCGGCATCGACGTGCCCGACTACACGCCGACGACGAAGCCATCTGACTCCGTCGGTCCCTTCATCATGAATGCCGAAGGCGTCGGGCGGCTTTTCGCGCGCGACCAGATGGCCGAGGGACCGTTCCCGGAACATTACGAACCGTTTGAATCGCCGTCGCCCAACGTGCTGCACCCGAAGGTCAGCAACAACCCGGCGGCGCGCGTCTTCGCCGACGACCGGGCCGATTTTGGAACCGCGTCAGACTTCCCCTATGTCGCGACCACCTACCGGTTGACCGAGCACTTCCACTTCTGGACCAAGCACGCGCTGATCAACGCGATCCTTCAGCCCGAAGAGTTCATCGAGATCGGCGAAGTTCTGGCGAAGGAGAAGGGAATTACGCAGGCCGGCTGGGTCCGGCTGAGCTCGAAGCGCGGCGTGATCGTGTGCAAGGCCTATGTGACCAAGCGCATCCGGCCGCTGATGGTGGACGGAAAACCGACCCATGTGATCGGTGTGCCGCTCCATTGGGGCTTCACCGGCCAGGCTCGCAAAGGCTATGGCGCCAATACGCTCACGCCGTCGGTCGGCGATGCGAACACGCAGACCCCGGAATTCAAAGCATTCCTTGTAAATATCGAAAAAGCCGCCGGACCCATAGCCTGAGGAAAAGTCGATGGCAGATCTGCAATCGCAAGATTACATCCGGCGCTCGGCGTCGACCCTGACGCCGCCGTCGGTCCGCGATCACGAACAGGAAGTCGCGAAACTCATCGACGTATCGCGTTGCATCGGCTGCAAGGCCTGCCAGTCGGCCTGCATGGAGTGGAACAATCTGCGCGGCGAGATCGGACATTTCGAAGGGACATACGACAATCCGCTCGACCTTGATCCGAACACCTGGACCGTGATGCGCTTCACCGAATGGGAGGATGATAAGGGCAATCTCGAATGGCTGATCCGTAAGGACGGCTGCATGCATTGTGAGGACCCCGGCTGTCTCAAGGCCTGCCCGGCGCCCGGCGCGATCGTGCAACATGCCAATGGCATCGTCGATTTCATCAGCGACGCCTGTATCGGCTGCGGCTATTGCGTCAAAGGCTGCCCGTTCAACATTCCACGCATCAGCCCGGAGGATCACAAGTCCTACAAATGCAGCCTGTGCTCCGACCGGGTCTCGGTCGGGTTGGAGCCGGCTTGCGTCAAGTCTTGTCCGACCGGCGCGATCATGTTCGGCTCGAAGAGCGATATGACGGCCTGGGCGGGCGAGCGCATCGTCGAGCTCAAGTCACGTGGCTTTGCCGACGCAGGACTCTATGATCCGCCGGGCGTCGGCGGCACGCATGTCATGTATGTTTTGAACCATGCCGACGATCCCACGATCTATGCAGGCCTGCCAAAAGATCCGCATATCAGCGTTTTTGTCTCTATCTGGAAAGGCATTCTGAAGCCCGTGGCTCTGGCCGGCATCGCCTTCGCAGCCATTTCCGGGTTCATGCACTGGATTACTGTCGGGCCGAACGAGGTCCAACCGGAGGACGAGGCCGAGGCGCAGCGCCTGCTTCGCGAGAAGCAGTTAAGCGTAAGGGAGGCTGCGCAATGAACTATCCCAGAGGAACGTTGATCCGCAATCCGACCCTGACCCGGGTCAATCATTGGATTACCGGCGGCTGCTTTGTCCTTCTGTTGCTTTCCGGCCTCTCGATGTTCGACCCGGCGCTGTTCTTTCTGTCCGCGCTGTTTGGCGGCGGTCAATCGACGCGGGCGATCCATCCATGGATCGGCCTCGTGCTTTTCATCAGCTATGCCGGACTGACCGCGCAGTTCTGGCGCGACAATCTGTGGAGCCGCGATGATATCGCCTGGCTTGGTGCCATCAATCGGGTGCTGGTGAATGAGGAAGAAAACGTTCCCGAAGTTCCCCGTTTCAACGCCGGCCAAAAATTCGTCTTCTGGTCGATGGCGCTTTTGGTCCCGGTGCTGCTCATTACGGGCTTGGTGATCTGGGAAATCTATTTCTCGTCTTATACCTCGATCGAAACGCAACGGATCGCGGTCTTGATCCATAGTCTCGCGGCGATAGCTGCGATTATCGTGTGGATCATCCATGTCTATGCTGCGATCTGGGTCAAAGGCTCTCTCCGGGCAATGACGCAGGGTTATGTGACTCCCGGCTGGGCGTGGCGGCACCACCGCAAATGGTTTAGAAGACTGGCGGCAAGCGGTTCCCGTGGACCGACGCCGCGGGTTGGCGGCGATGCCCCGCGCCGATGAGAAGCAGCGCATGAGGCCAAGTGAATGAGACAAGG
>JAATEW010000267.1 GCA_015655535.1 Hyphomicrobiales bacterium
AGCCATAGGCCTGCAGCACGGAGGCCGAAGACTCGACCGCGCCTTCGGTGAAAGCGCCGCGCAAAAAGACGCCGCGCATGATGAGTTCGGGGATCATGATGAAGGCGACGAAGAAGGGCGCCGCCAAAACGAGCGAGATCCCGAGGGTGCGATTTTGCGCCGAGAAGGCTTGGGCATGTTCGCCGGCCGCGAAGCGCCGGCTCATTTCCGGCAGCAGCACCGTGCCCGCCGCGATCCCGATGACTCCGAGCGGCAATTGATAGATGCGGTCGGCATAATAGAGCGTCGCATTGCCGCCGGGCAGCAGCGAGGCGATGATCGTATCGGCGAAAAGCGCGATCTGCACACCGGCCGAGCCGATGACGGCTGGCCCGAGAATGCGGAAGAACCGTTTGACGTCCTCAGTGAAGGCTGGCCGCACGAGGCGTTCAAGCCCGCCCGCGCGCCACACACCCCAAAACACCAGAAGAAATTGCGCAACGCCGGAGATGGTCACGCCCCAGCTCGCCGCATAGCCCGCGTTCGGAAACAGAAAGGCCAAAGCGAGACAGGCGATCATCGCAAGATTGAGCAGGACCGGCGCGAAGGCCGCGGCTGAGAAATAGCCAAGCGCATTCAAAGTGCCTGATTGCAAAGTGACGAGGGTGATGAACAGAAGATAGGGAAAGGTGATCCGCGTCAGCGTGACAGCGAGCGCGAATTTTTGCGGGTCTTCGCGAAAGCCCGGCGCCAGAAGGTCGATGAAAAAGGGCATGAAAGCCCAGGCGAAGATCAGAAGAACGATTTGCGAGATCAGCAGAAGCGTGAAAATCTCGCTGGAGAAGGCGCGCGCCTTTTCATGTCCCTTGGTTTCGAGAAGCCCGGCGTAGCACGGCACATAGGCCGCGTTGAAAGCGCCTTCGCCGAAAATGGCGCGGAAATGATTGGGCAGCCGGAAGGCCACGACAAAGGCATCGGCGATAAGACCCGCGCCCAGAACGCTGCCAAGCAGAACGTCCCGGAAAAACCCCGTGGCGCGCGACAGAAGCGTCAGCGCGCCGACCGAAAGAAGATCCTTATGCATCGCCTCGTTTCACGCGCCAGCCCGAGTGGGAATGCGCCCCAAGATCAGAACCCAATTATTGAGCTTCTCTAAAATCGGTGTGCGCAAACCCTCTCCCACAGGGAGAAGGGCGCGCACGACGTTTGAGGCTAACTAGCTTCGCTGCGCTTTCGATTCGCAACGGGATCATCGGCCAGTCGCGCGCTAAGTCCAAGTTCGTCTCCGACGAGATAGAGCGGCCGCCGCTTCACCTCGGCGAAGATACGACCGATATATTCGCCGAGTATGCCAAGCGATAGCAATTGGATGCCGGCCAGGAACGTCACCGAGACGATGAGCGAAGCAAAGCCCGGCACATCGACGCCGAAAAGCATCGTCTCGCCGACGAAATAGACCGCCGAGGCCAGCGCCATGCCGGAAATAAAGGTTCCAATATAGCTCCAGACCTTCAAAGGCGCGTTCGAGAAGGACATGAGCCCGTCGAGGGCGAAACGGGTCAGTTTACGGTAGCTGAATTTCGACGAGCCATAGACGCGCGGCGCGACGTCGAAAGGCACGCCGATCGATTTAAACCCGATCCAGGCATAAAGGCCTTTCGAAAACCGCGCCTGCTCCCGCATGGCGCGCAAAGCCGCCACGGCCTGCGCGTCGAGAAGGCGGAAATCGCCCGCCCCTTCTGGCAAAGGCGTTTCGCCGAAGCTCTCGAAAAGCTTGTAGAAGCGCTGCGTCAGAAGCCGCCGCAGCCGGCTGTCGGCGGTCCGGTCCGTCCTCTGACCATAGACATTCTTATAGCCCTGCCGCCAAAACGAGACGAAGGTCTCGATCATTTCGGGCGGATGCTGGAGATCGGCGTCCATGATGACGGTCGCGGCGCCCCGCGCATAATCCAATCCGGCGGCGATCGCGATTTCCTTGCCGAAATTGCGGCTGAGCGCCAAAGCTTTGACGCGGGGCTCGTGCGCATGTGCCTTGGCCAATTGCAGATAGGTATCGTCGCGCGACCCGTCATCGACGAAAATGATCTCGAAAGACGCAGCGCATCCAGCGAGCACCGGCAGAAGCTTTTCGAGAAGGATGGGGATATTCTCGGATTCATTATAGACCGGGATCACAACCGAAAGATCCAGGGCTTCCGCTGCATCGGGCGATGATGTCATCAAAAACGGTCTTCTCCGCGCATGAGTCCGAAGAGCCTGCCGGCTTTCCGCTAAGATCATGCGTTAAAACAGAAACGGAAGCGAGGCCCGCGCCATAGGTGCCTCGACAACGAATCCCACCTGATGACAAGACGCAAAAAGCGTCAATAAAATGTTGCCTCTATTGCTTCGGTCCCGTCCCGGCAAGCTGGACCCTGCTCTCGAAGATTGATCCTCACCATGGCAATTGGTTTTTCATTCTGTCTTTGCGCCGATGATTTCGGTCTCTCGCCCGGCGTCAGCCGCGGCATACTTATCGGCCTCCAGGCCGGGCGCCTGACAGCAACGAGCGTCATGACGACGAGGCCCTCATGGCCGGAGGCGGCCGAGGCGTTGCGCGTCTTTCAAACGACGGCCGACATCGGCCTGCATCTCAACTTGACCCTTGGCGCGCCGCTCACGCCCATGCCGCGCTTAGCGCCGTCTGGAACTCTGCCGCCGATCGGCAAAGTCATGGCCGCGTCAGGGCGCGGGTCTTTGCCGGAGGCCGAAATCCGCGCCGAGATCGGGGCCCAGATCGATGCCTTCACCACGCATTTCGGCCACGCGCCCGACTTTATCGACGGCCATCAGCATGTGCAGGTGCTGCGGCCGATTCGGCCTTGGCTCTTCGACGCGCTCGAGAGCCGTGGGCTCACAGGCAAAGTCTGGCTGCGCAATGCCGGCGACCGGCTGCCGGCCCTTGTCGCGCGCG
>JAATEW010000112.1 GCA_015655535.1 Hyphomicrobiales bacterium
ATAGGCACCTCGCCATAGCCGACGCTGGCATCGTCCAAGGCGACGATCGGCGGGCTCAAGGGCTTTTGCGGCGAGGGCAGGTGGAAGGGCAGCACTTGTCCGTCGACGATAGCCGAGACCGGCTCCATCCTGGCGAGCATCTTCAGGCGCGATTGTGCCTGTGCCGCCTTGGTGGCCTTGGCGCGGAAGCGATCGACGAAGGATTGCAAATGTTTGCGCTGGTCGTCCTGCTTCTTTTTGTGCTTCAGCAGGATTGCCTGCTGTTCGCGGCGCTGGCGCTCGAAGCTGGAATAATTACCCTTCCATAAAGTAAGCTTGGCTTGATCCAAATGCAGAATATGATCGGCGACGGCGTCGAGCATGTCGCGATCATAGCTGATGACGAGAATCGTCGCCGGATAATGCTGCAGATAATCGATGAGCCAGAGCGTACCTTCGAGATCGAGATAGTTGGTTGGCTCGTCAAGCAGGAGCAGATCGGGGCTCGAGAACAACACGGCCGCAAGCGCGACGCGCATGCGCCAGCCGCCGGAGAATTCGCTCAATGCGCGATTTTGCGCCACCTCGTCGAAGCCGAGGCCGGAGAGAATGGTGGCGGCCTTGGCCGGCGCCGCATGGGCATCGATATCGACGAGACGCGTATGAATATCGGCGATGCGCTGCGGATCGGTCGCGGTTTCTGCTTCGGCCATGAGCTGCGCGCGTTCGACATCGGCTTCGAGCACGAAGTCGATCAGCTTCATCGGGCCGCCGGGCGCTTCCTGCTCAACGCGGCCAAGCCGCTGATTGCGGGGCAGGGTCAAGGTGCCGCTTTCGGGGTGCAGCTCGCCCGCGATCATATTGAAGAGCGTTGTTTTGCCGGCGCCATTGCGGCCGACAAAACCGATCCGCGCCTGCTCGGGCAAAGCGGCGGTCGCCTTGTCGAAAAGGACCCTCGGCCCAAGCCGGTAGGTCAAATCATTGATGTGCAGCATGCCTGCTTGTCGCTTGATGGAGGTCCCGGCGCAAGGCGGGTGCCATTATGTCGCAGCGCAGCAAGCTCTGGAGCTTAACCCGCGCCGTCTGTTTGAAAATGGACTCGCCCGCCGATGATGCGCAGACGCAGATGACAATATTTCGCGAGGTAATGGAGCCCGACAATGGCCGCGGCGAAACCCGAAGCTGCGCCGACGCCGAGCGCCCAGCGCGGACCGAAGGCGTCGGCCACCCAGCCCACGATCGGCGCGCCGACCGGTGTGGCGCCCAAGGCAATGGCGAGAAGGATCGCCATGACGCGCCCGCGCATCACGGGCTCGGTCGAGAGCTGGACCAGGCTCAGTGTCGACGTCGTGAGAATCTGCCCGGCGACACCGACGATCATGAGCGCGACGCCGAAGAGAATGGTATTGGGAGTGACGGCGGCCAGTGCGAAGCCCAATCCGAAGATCGCGCCGCCGCCCATCAAAAGCGCGATATGCGGCTTGACCACGCTGGCCGCGGCGAGCGCGCCGATGACCGATCCGATCGCCATGGTCGATGTCAGCAGGCCATATTGATCGGCGCCGCCGTGAAAGACGGTGACCGACATGGTCGAGATGAAGATCGGAAAGTTGAGCCCGAACGTGCCGATCAAAAACAGCATCAAAAGGACGGCCTTGAGGTCCGGCCGCTGCCAGACATAGCGAAACCCTTCGGCGAGGCTGCCGCGCGCGTGCGGTGCGCGACGGGTCTGGTGAAGTTCACTTGTGCGCAGCAGAGAGAGCGAGCCGATGACCGCGGCGAAGGAGGCCGCGTTGATGAGGAAGACCCATCCGGTGCCCACCGAGGCGATGAGGATTCCGGCGATCGCCGGGCCGATCATACGCGCGGCATTGAAGGATGTGGAATTCAGCGCGACGGCGTTCGACAGGTCGGCTTCCCCGACCAGTTCAGAGACGAAGGTCTGACGCGCCGGTGAATCGAAAGCCGTGACGCATCCAAGCAGAAACGCGAACACATAGACGTGCCAGAGCTGCACGAGTCCTGTCACGGTGAGGATGCCGAGGCCCAGGGCGAGCGCTCCCAACGCCACCTGCGTGGCGATCAGAAGCTTGCGCCGGTCGAAATGATCGGCCGCATAACCGGTCCAAGGCAGCATGAGAACGAGCGGTCCATATTGGAGCGCCATGACGATACCCACGGACGTTGCATTGTTGTGGGTTAGCTGGGTGAGAACGATCCAATCCTGGGCGGTGCGCTGCATCCATGTCCCGATATTGGAGACAGCCGCGCCGCCGGCCAAGACGCGATAATTGAAGCCTCCCAGCGAGCGGAAGGGACTTTTCACTCGAGCGCTCACGATTCGTCCGGCAAATTGCCGCCGTGGAACCGTCCGAACAGGCGTGCGCTCACGAGTGCGATGAGAAGGGTGCCCAACCCGAAAGCAATGACATGCTCCGTTGAGCGCACATCAAAGTCGCCAACGCGGCATATGAGACCATATGCCAAGGCCAAGTTGAAAGAGCCCCAGAGCACGTTGACGGTCGAAGAGGAAAGACCTTCGCCGGGCGGCTTCGCGAAGGGGCTTTGAAACGGACGCCCCATCACGCCGCTCACGAAATGGGGGATGGCGTTCGTGAGAAAGAGGGCGCCAAAAAAGTAAGATGCGTCGTGAGCCCATTCCATCGTCATGCGCTCCTTTTCTCGAGGAGGGCGACGATGTCCTGCGTGGTGCCGGTTTCGCCGAGCTTCGGAAAGATACGCGCGACGCTGTTGGCATGAGCGTCCGCGTTCATGTCGGTCATGGCGTCGATGGCGATGGCGACGTTGAAGCCTTGCTCATAGGCATAGCGCGCGGTCGATTCGACGCCGATACTGGTGGCGACGCCGATAATCACGACTTGCGTAACGCCCTGCGCCTTCAGATAGGCGTCGAGGTCCGTGTTGGTGAAAGCGCCCCAGGTCTTCTTGGTGACGGTGTGATCGTCTGGCTGGCGGTTCAACTCCGGGATGAGCTCGGCCCAATCGGCTGGAAGACCTGCGAGATTGCGAACCTGTTCCGTCCGGCCCGGCGCGCCGCCCGCGACATTGACGAGCACGATGGGCAGGCCATGCTTCCGAAAGGCGTCTGTCAAGGCGCCGGCTTTTTTTATGACATCGGCCATCGGGTGGACTGCCGGGAGTGCGACGATGCCTTTTTGCAGATCGATGACGATCAGCGCGGTCTTGGGATCGAGTGTGGTGAGGGCCATGGGATCTCCTTTTGCCGTCACAAATCGGTGAGGCGTTTGAGCAGCAGAACCGCGCGGGCGAGTTCGTCCTGCTCGGCCGGCGTGAAATGCGATTGCAGTGCCTGCATCAGCCAATCTTGACGCGCCGCGCGGCGGGCCTTGATCCATTCGGTGAAGGCAGGGGTGACGGAAAGAATTGTCTGGCGTCCGTCTTTCGGATCGGGCGCGCCACTGACGAAGCCTGCAGCCTCCAAAGCGGCGACATTGGCGCTCATCGATTGCGGACGCATGCCTTCGGCCTTGGCGAGGCTCGTCACGGTCGCCGGGCCTTCGCGCTCCAAGCGGCTCAGCACCGACACCTGTGACATGGTCAGGTCGCCGAGCTGGCTCTGTTCGCGGAAGCGCCGCTTCAAGACACCGATCAGATCGCGAAGCGCGCCTGCCAAGGCGGCCGCGCGCGCAGCGTCGGGATCATCGGGGTGTTCGTTCATGCCGAGACGATAGTAGATATGAAGATAAACTTCAAAGATAGACTGCGAAGTTAACCTACAAAGATATGTGAACGATTTGCATGCACATTAGAATTTGTTTCACCGATTGTTTATATTGAAACTATCGATTAGACCGATGTGCATCGCAGCATTATGGTCCGCCCGGGTCGAGCCGGACTCGACGGCAAAGGAGAAATTAAATGCTTGGTATCGGTGAGAAAATGCCTCGTTTCAGCGTCGTCGGCGTGAAGCCCGGCTTCATGAAGCATGAGGAAAACGGCGAGAGCGCCTTCGAGACGCTTACGGAAGAGAGCTTCGCCGGGAAGTGGAAGATCATTTTCTTTTACCCGAAGGATTTCACCTTCGTCTGCCCGACCGAAATCGCGGAATTTGCAAGGCTCAATCCGGAATTCACCGATCGCGACGCCGTGGTGCTCGGCGGCTCGACCGATAATGAACATTGCAAGCTCGCCTGGCGGCGCGACCACAAGGATCTCGCCAAGCTGCCGATCTGGCAGTTCGCCGATACCAATGGCTCTTTGACCGATGGCCTTGGCGTGCGCTCGCCAGACGGCGTTGCGTTTCGCTATACGTTCATCGTCGCGCCGGACAATACGATCCAGCACATCTACGCCAACAACCTCAATGTCGGCCGCGCGCCGAAGGATACGTTGCGCGTGCTCGATGCCTTGCAGACGGACGATCTTTGCCCGTGCTCGCGCGAAGTCGGCGGTGAAACCCTCAAAGCCGCTTAGCCAAAAGCCCTCATGCTGAGGAGCGAGCGAAGCTCGCGTCTCGAGGCACGAGGGCGCCAGTGTCAGAGAAACCCTCGCCCTTCGAGACGGCGCCTTCGGCGCTTCCTCCGGGGGAGGGTTTTGTAACATAATCGCTTTCCTTGGAGTCCCCCAATGCCGATCGAAAGCCTGAAGGAGCTTCTGCCTGATTTTGCCAAA
>JAATEW010000146.1 GCA_015655535.1 Hyphomicrobiales bacterium
ACGGCGAGATATTCGGCGAACTTGACCCGGTCCATCTGTGCATTCTGCACACAGGTGCTGCGAATGTACAGCAGCTTATCGTTCGGCGGGAGAGGCCTATATTCCGCATGCACGAGACACGAAAGGAAGGTTCCCGTGAGCGACGTGATCCTGAGCGACAAGATCCTGTCTTCCCCGCCTATAGCCATGTGATCGCCGTGCCGATCGGGAAGGTCGACATAGCCGATTGGCTGTTCAATCTTCCCGAGGCTGAATATCAGCGCTGTTGCCCGCCTGACCATATCAGCGCAGGGACGACCTCCACGGATGACGGCCGGCGTATGTCGATCAATGTCGAGATGATCGGGCAGACCCTGATGGTGCAGCATTATGTGGCCGAGACCGCGACGCCGCAGCTCTGCCGGATGGTGTCGACCTCGGACGCATTCACGCCGAACGGGCGGACGCGGGTCCAGGTCATTTGGACGCTGAGCGCGAAGCGGATCGACGATACCCATTGCGAATATACGAATGGCGTGATCGCCCATCCGACGGCGGCTTTCATGGACTTTATCGCGCAGCATGGCCTGAGCTTCGAACAGGCGGCGGAAGCTCGCCAGCGCGACGGCGGCGATCACAATCGCCGCGAGACGCCGCTCTTTGCCGAAAGCATCGCGCGCCACGCACTCGCGGGAGCTTGATGACTCTAGCTTTTCGAAGCCACAGACTGCTTCAGCTCCGCCAGCAGCGCATCGCGATTGGCGCCCAGCTCTGGTGCCGCCTGCCGCGCCGTCGATTCAGCACTTGCAAAAGGCTCGATCTTGATCGGATTGCCGATCATCTCGACGGTGCCCGTCACCGGGTCTTCGCTCTTCACCACCATATGCCTTGCTTCGACCTGCGGATGGTTGAGCGCATCGGCGATCGTATTGATGGGTCCGGCCGGAACGCCGGCCGTTTCCAAAAGCGCGATCCAATGCGCGGCAGGTGACGCCATCAGTGCCTTTTCAAGCTCACCTTTCAATTCATCGAAATTGGCGCAGCGAAGCGCATTGGTCGTAAAGCGCGGATCGTCCGCAAGGCCCGGCAGGTTCAGAGCCGCCGCGAGCTTGCGAAACAGCGTGTCGTTGCCGGCCGCGATGATCATCGGCGCATCGGCTGCCTCAAAGATCGCGAAGGGCGAGATGGTCGCATGCCGCCCGCCCAATCTTTGCGGCACCTCCTGCGTCGCCAAATAGCGCATGGCGGGATTTTCCATGAGCGAAAGCTGGCAGTCGAACATCGAAATATCGATCTTGGTCGCCTCGCCCGTCTTCTCGCGATGGAAGAGCGCGGCATTGATGCCGATCGCTGTATAGAGCCCGGCCGACAGATCGCCGATCGAAATGCCGATGCGCGCCGGCTCCGCATCCTTATGGCCGGTGACGGAGATGATGCCGCCCATGCCTTGCACGATAATGTCATAGGCAGGGCGCGGCGACCAGGGACCCGTATGGCCGAAGCCGGAGGCCGCCGCATAGATCAGATGCGGATGGCGCTTATGCAGCTCGTCCCAGCCAAAGCCCAGCTTCTCCATCGTGCCCGGACGGAAGTTCTCCACGAGCACATCGGCGAGACCCATAAGCTCGTCGAGGATCGCGCGGTCTTGCGCATCTTTAAGATCGAGCGCGATTGACTCCTTGCCGCGATTGACGGCGGCGAAATAAAGCGAGGCTCCGTTGCGAAACGGCCCATAGCGGCGGGAATCGTCGCCCTCCGGCGGCTCGACTTTGATGACGCGGGCGCCGAGCTCGCCCAGCAGCAAGGTGCAATAAGGCCCAGCCAGAACCCGCGAGAGATCCAGGATCACGACGCCGTTCAGAGGACCCGGCAGGACCGTGCGGAGCGTCTCATGCGGGGCAAGCTCGTCGACCTCGCCTTTCGTCCGGCTTTCCATCCCTTACGTCCTTGTTTAATTTATGCGCGGATTTCTACAGATCGCTGCGATGAAGCGGCAATATATTCGGCCTAGAAAAAGGCTGTGACGGGTTGATGCTAAGCATATAGCGCTCCAAATACATACTATGCTTATAGTCCTAAGAGGCTCTCATGGCGGGCAGTAAAGGAACAGCGCGGCTGTCGTGGCTGGATCGCATCTGGTCCACCGTGAGCGAGCGCGGCCGCGAACTCATAAGGCTTCCGGCGGCGCACACCCCGCCTTTGGAAAGAGCCCGCCATCTCGCCGAGGCTTTGGTCTCCGAGCGTGGCGAAGCCTCGGGCGCGGCGCTTGCCCGTGAGCTTCAGACCGCCTATGCGGTATTGGACGACGTCGACCGGCTGGCCTTTCTTTCCTTCGTCGCGGGGCATTTCAGCCCCGACGAAGCGCGCCTGATGTCGGCGGCCAAGGCCTATCTCGAAAACCCCGGTTCGCAATTGGCGATGGAATTGACGGCGGCGGCCGAACCGCCGCGCCAGGAGCTTTTGCGCCGGATGAACATGGCGCCGGGCGGCACGGCGACTTTGATCGACATCCGCAAGGACCTGCTTCGCGCGATCAAGGAAGAGCCGGCTTTGAAGCCGCTCGAATCCGATCTGCATCATCTCTTTTCGTCCTGGTTCAATCGCGGCTTTCTCGAACTGCGGCGGATTGATTGGAATACGCCGGCCGTCATCCTCGAAAAGCTGATCGCGCATGAAGCCGTGCATGAAATTCAAGGCTGGGACGATCTGCGCCGCCGCCTCGGGCCCGACCGGCGTTGCTTCGGCTTCTTTCATCCGACGCTGCCCGGCGAGCCTTTGATCTTTGTCGAAGTCGCGCTCGTCAAAGGGCTGGCCTCCGCCATTCGCCCGCTGCTCGAGCGCAACGAGGCCGAGAAGGGCGCGAGCCAGCCGGACACCGCGATCTTCTATTCCATTTCGAATTGCCAGGACGGTTTGCGTGGCATTTCTTTCGGCAATTTTCTGATCAAGCAGGTCGTCGAGGAATTGAAGGCGGAGCTGCCGAGCCTCAAGCATTTCGCGACTTTGTCGCCGGTGCCAGGCTTCTCGAAATGGCTGATGAAGCAATTCGACCGCGAAGGCGCGGAGGCCGCCGCCTTGCTGCATCCGGCTGAGGAACAGGCCTTGCTCGCCGCCGTCACAGCGACGGAACCGGCGGAGGCGCTGAAGGCCATCGTGCAGCAGGAGGGCTGGTGGACCCAGCCAGGGCTCGCTTCCGTTCTGCAGCCCATATTGACGCGGCTTTGCGCCGTCTATCTGACGGCCGCGCGGGAAGGCAAAGGCCCAACCGATTACGTCGCCCGCTTCCATCTCGGCAATGGCGCCAGATTGGAATCCGTCAATTGGCTCGGCAATACAGCGCCAAAAGGCATCGCCGAGTCCTTCGGGATCATGGTCAATTATCTTTACGATCCTGATCTGATCGAGATCAACCACGAGATTTTCGTCAAGAAAGGCCTCGTGGTGCGTTCACCCGAAGTCGAGACGCTGCTGCATCACGTCCCGCATGCGCCCGCGGCGAAATCGGCGCCTGCGCATGCGATTGCCAGCATCGTCGCGCGGCGGCAAAAGCCGAAGCCTGCGCTCGACAAGCCCACTTCCGAGAAACCCGCCTCCGACTTGGCAGCGGGTTGAAGTGCCTTACGAGGCTTGCGGCAGCCCTAGGCGATAGACGCCCTTGAACGTATCGGGGTCGGCCGGCACGCCCTTGCGATAGATCACGATCTTGCCTTCGCGGGCGAGTTTGACGGCATTGTCGCGCACCGGCAGGAGATAGCCTTCCCAGGTCACGATATTCTGGCTGGGGACCAGTTTGGTGAAGGTTTTGGCGATCTCTTCCGGATCGACGGTGCCGTCAGGCGCCGCCTTGGTGCAAAGATCCAGGATCACATCGGCCAGTTTCGGCGGCTCACTCATCGCGGCTCCTGCGGCATTATGCTTGGCCCCCTTATCTCTCAGAAGGGCGATAGATCGCTTTTGGTCCTTGTTGTCAAAGCAAGGCCCTTGCCAAAAATCGGCAGCGTCAGGCTCGCGCTGGCGTTAAACCTTCGCTATCTTAGATATTTAGGGCTGAATGTGGCGTCCAGGTCGGTATTGATGGAAAATCTGAAACTTGTCCCGGCCCCCGAGGAGGGCGACGTCCTAGCCCTCATGGCGGATTTCGGGCGTCTGGCGCGGCAAACCGCGCAGGTTCTGGCGCTGGCCTCGACCAAAGCGAAAAACCAGGCGCTTCAACTCGCCGCCTGCGCCATCCGCGCCCGGGCCGGCGAAATCCTCGACGCCAATGCGCAGGATATGGCGCAGGCCAAGGCGAATGGCGTCACCGGCGCTTTTCTGGACCGGCTCTACCTCGATGAGGCGCGCATCGATGCCATGGCGCAGGGCCTCGCGGAGGTTGCGGCTTTGCCCGATCCGGTCGGGCGCGTGCTCGCGGTCTTCGAGCGGCCGAACGGCCTCGTGATCGAACGCGTGGCTGTGCCGCTCGGCGTCATCGGCATCATTTACGAGAGCCGCCCGGCGGTGACGGCGGATGC
>JAATEW010000350.1 GCA_015655535.1 Hyphomicrobiales bacterium
CGCAGGATGCGGGGCCCATTGTCTCGCAAAGGATGATCGAGGCCTGCATTGCGAGGCCTGCATTGAATGTCAGGCATCCCGCCTTCATCGATTGAGGGAGCGACCCATGATGTACCGCATCGAATTCGTCCATAACCGCGCCGTTTTTTTCGCCTTTTCTTTTGGGTCGGACGATCGGCGCGATGCGCTGCAAGACATTGCCCGCAACATCATCCGCGGCTATTTCGGCGACAGCCAAGAGCCGCGTCCCGTCGAGCCACATCCAGTGATCGCCGATCTTATCCAGATCAAGGATGAGAGCGACGCGAAGGTCGCGAGCTGGTCGTTGCGCCAGGAATTCATCGAAAGACGAATGCAATATGCCGAGCGCTGAGGCGGCCGCTTGAGTCCTAAGGCGGTTTACGTCTTCATCTCATCCGCCTCATCGAGGCTTTAAATGACCTCATATGATTTGCCGCTAAGGGGCGCTCTTTGGCGTCCTCGCGAGGACGCTTGCGTGCCAGCTTAAAAAGCTCTGGTTTAGGCTCCGCTCATTCGCTAAAAAAGCCTATCGGCGTGACCTCATTCGCTGCGTCATGATTGTATTTTACGCTCGATATTTTCGTTGACGGCCGAAGTGGCGCGCGTTCGAGAGGTTGCGTTTTCGATAAGACCGATTGCCGGTAGAAATGTGATTGGAGACCATGGCGAATGGCCAACATCATATTGATCAATCCGCGATTTGAGGCGAGCTATTGGGGGATGGAGTATGCGCTTCACCTCATCGGATATAAGGCCAACATGCCGATCGCGGCGCTGCCCTTGCTCGCGGCGCTCACACCAGCCGAACATCATATCACGCTGATCGACGAGAACATCGAGCCGATCGATTTCGATCTCTGCGCCAAGGCCGATATCGTCGGCCTGACGGGCATGACGGTGCAAAGATTCCGCGCGACGGAAATCCTCACCGAGTTGAAACGTCGCGGCTGCTTCACCATCGTCGGCGGCCCCTGGGTTTCGGTGAAGGAAGATTATTTCGGACCTCTTGCCGACGTTATCTTCGTCGGCGAAGCGGAGGAAACTTGGCCGAAATTTCTCGATGAATGGTCGCGCGGCGAACATGCGCGCCGCTACGAGCAGGCCGAGCGTACCGACATGACGAAAGTGCCGGTGCCGCGCCACGATCTCATGAAGATGAAATCCTATGCCGTCGGCACCGTGCAATTTTCGCGCGGCTGCCCCTTCACTTGCGAATTCTGCGACATCATCGTGACCTTCGGCCGTACGCCGCGGATCAAGACGACGCCCCAGATCATCGCGGAATTGGAAGCGCTGCGCCAGACGGCCGGCATACGCGCGGTTTTCATCGTCGACGACAATCTGATCGGCAATAAAAAGACCATCAAGGGCGTGTTGCGCGACGTCGTCGCCTGGCAGAAAAAGCACGATTATCCGCTGACCTTCTTTACTGAAGCGTCGCTCGATCTCGTCGAAGACGACGAGCTCATGATGCTGATGGACGAAGCCAACATACGTTCGGTCTTCGTCGGCATCGAAACGCCAAACGAGGACTCTCTCAAAGAGACCAAGAAGACGCAGAATCTGCGCGGTCACAACCGCAGCATTCCTGAAAAGGTCGAGGCGATCCAGGCGCATGGGATCGAAGTCTGGAGCGGCATGATCCTCGGCTTCGACAATGACGGCCCCGATATTTTCGAAAGGCAGATACGGCTCGTCGAGGAGGCCGGCATCGTACATGCCTCGGTCGGCATGCTGTCGGCCATTCCCAAAACGCCTCTCTATGATCGCGTGGCGCGCGAGAACCGCCTCGACTTTGCCGACCGCACCGAATATGGCACCAATATTATTCCGCTCGGCATGGATCGCGCGACCTTGCGCGACGGCTACCTGCGGGTGCTGCGTGAACTCTATGACGCGGATCGTTTTTTCAACCGTGTGGACACGCTTTATTTCGATGGCCGCCTGAAGCCCAGTTCGCGCGATGTGGAACTCGCCAAAAGGCCGGTGCGGCGCATCCTGCTCAGTCTGCATGCGCTGTTCATCGCAGCCGCGGCCTTCGTTAAATTGCGCTCTACTATCGACGACGCGGCCTTGAAGCGGACTTATGGACGCATCGCCTGGAATCTCTTGCGCCGCCGCCCGTCGCCCTTCGTGGTGCAGGCCTATGCCATAAAATTCGTGATGCATTATCACTATCACCGGCTGGTCTCCGCCATGGGTGGAGATGGCCATCTCGTAAACATGTTCTGACTTTTCTGAGCGTTTGCGTGCTTTTTGCTTGGCCTATCCGACCTCAAATGGAATACGGCCCGCCGCATGTATGCGATCGACTTCTACGGAACCAAGCCCGACGGCACGCCGGCCGGGCCGGAAAAACTGACATTCCCGGGTGACCGTTTGCCCGACGCGATCACGGCCGCGCATATATTGATGAAGACGAATACGTTTCCCTGGGGCAGCGCTACGTCGTTCAAGATCTATGAGGCCGATCTCGTGCTCGTCTATAGTTCGGACCGCGCGGCCAAGGCCGAAGGCTGAAGTCGGGCAGGGGCGCGCTGTAGGCGCATCGCGGCGTGGTCGGGGTGAATCTCGCGCTAGACAACTTTGCTCGGCATGCCCCGAGCCTGCCGTCATTGCCATCAGCGGCATAGGACCCATTCCCCGCATTTGATCGATCCGAGCAAGCCCGGCTAGCGCGCGGTCTGAGCTTCAAC
>JAATEW010000258.1 GCA_015655535.1 Hyphomicrobiales bacterium
CGACGCGCAAGATCGCATCGTCAAGCAGAATACGGATCTCGATATAATTCGAACGCCCGACCGTATCGAGCCAGAAAGGCTTGCCGATCTGCTTGCGGATCTCATTCGAGAGCGCAATGTCGATGATCGAAAAAAACGGCTTTGGCAGCGTCGGCGGCAAGGGGCCCTTCGGCAGGAACTCCACATCCATCTTCAGCCGGTCCTGCGCGACGCGGGTGAGCATGTCGCGGTCAGCTTCCGAGGGATAGGCTTTCGAGAGATCGATGAGCGCCGCTATGTCCTGCGTCAAATCGGTGGAGAGGCGCTGCGTCACAAGCTGCCAATGACGCTCCATGAACACATAGGTGACGACGATCTGCAAAAGCACCATCGGCAGGATGACGATGAGGAGCGAGCGCGCATAAAGCCCTTTCGGCCAGATGCCCGCGAGCTTGCGGGCAAAGCCGCGCCAAACCGCGCGGGGCTTTTGGATATAGGCGGGCAGGGACAGATAGGCCATGTCCTTAATCCCGCTCTAACGGTCGATCAGGAGGCGATAGCCGGCGCCGCGCACGGTTTGCAGATGCTGCGGATTGGCCGGATCGCGCTCGATCTTGTGGCGCAGCCGGTTGACCTGCACATCGATCGTGCGTTCATTGCCGGCCGCCGTCGGGCCGGCCAAAGTATCGCGCGACACGGTCTCACCCGCGTTTTCGGCAAGCAGCCTCAGCATCTCGCGTTCGCGGTCGGTCAGCCTTATGATCTCCGTGCCTGTTCGCAATTCGCTGCGGCCGAGATCGAAGGTGAAATCGCCGAAGCGGACCTGCGTCACGGTCTCCGAGGCGATGAATTGCTTGGTCCGCTTCAGGATCGAAGCGATCCGCAGGGAGAGTTCGCGCGGCTCGAAGGGCTTTGCCAGAAAATCATCGACGCCGGTCTCGAAGCCGCGCACACGGTCCTCCGTCTCGGAGCGGGCGGTGAGCATCAAGATCGGCACCTGACCGCGATCTGAGGCGTCGGCCCGCAGCTTCGCGGCGAAATCGAATCCGTTTTCGCCGGGCATCATCACGTCGAGCACGATGAGATCGAAGGCAATGCTTTTGAGGCAGGCGCTGGCATCGGCGGCGGTGCCGGCGGTCGTGACACGATAGCCCTGCTCGGACAGATAGCGCGAGAGAAGCTGGCGGATGCGCCGGTCGTCATCGACGACGAGCAGATGCGCAGCATCGTCGGCCGGTGCATCGGTGCCGGAGACGGCGGTCTCGGTCTCGCTCACGTCTTGGTCCTCGTCCGTGGCGCGGCGCCCCCCGCAGCCGCGGCAACGAAGGCGGCGACCTTCTCGCGTTCGCCCGCATCGACCATGGCGAGAAGGAAATCGATGGCGCCGGCCCGCGCGCCCGGCGGCAATTGGCCGAGTACGCGGGTAAAGCGGCGCGATTGGAGGCGTGCGATCTCAAGCGCGAGGTCATTGCCCTTCGCGGTCGGATAGAGAAGACGCTGGCGGCGATCGTTCACGCCCATGCTGACTTCGACATAGCCTTTGCCGAGCAATTCCTTGAGCACACGGTTGAGGCTCTGCTTGGTGATCTTCAATATGTCGAGCAATTCGGCAATCGTGAGGCCGGGTCGGCGGCTGACGAAATGCAGAACCCGGTGATGGGCGCGGCCGAATCCGTAATTCTCAAGGAGCCGGTCGGCATCCCGGACGAAATCGCGATAGGCGAAAAACAAAAGCTCGATGAGATCGAACATCGGCGCGGGTTCGGCCTCGCCTGCCGGCGGCTTGGCCCGGGCGGTCTCTTGCGGACCTATCTTCTTGGATACAAATACATCCACGGACGTCACCTGCCGGCGCAACGGGCCACCACTCTACCCGGTCCTCCGCCGAAATGGGTTAAATGAAACGCGTTTTTCCCTTGTCCCAATTATTTTCTTCGGCTCATTTATTAAGTCAGTATTGTTGACATATTTCAGGAAGCTTGTTACGCGTCAAGACCAAGATGGGGCGCGGCCCGGCCTCGAACGCCGGACCCCGCAAGGACCGCCCCACTGGATCATCCTGCTTTTAGGTTGAATCACCTAAAAGCAGGATGATCCAGATTCAAAAATGTAGAGCATGCTTTGCGCGAAAAGCCACATCGCTGGCGATCTATCGCAACAGCGAGATCGCAAGGCACTTTTTCGCAGCATGCTCTAGGGCCATGGTCTCGTAAAACCGGGTCTTGCAAAACGACAGTCTCGCAAGGTCCTTGTTTTATCGATATCGATTAGCGGAGGGAAGCCAACATGTCCGTCTTGCCTTTCGACCAGCGCGACGGCTTCATCTGGATGAATGGTGAGCTCGTCCCCTGGAAGGACGCCAAGCTGCATGTGCTCTCGCATGGCTTGCATTATGCCTCCTGCGTGTTCGAAGGCGAGCGCGCCTATGGCGGCCGCATTTTCAAGTCGAGCGAGCATTCGGAACGGTTCCGCACTTCGGCGGCCTTGCTCGATTTCGAAATCCCCTATTCCGTCGCCGATCTCGACGCGGTCAAGCAACTCGTCGTCGACAAGAACAATTTCACCAGCTGCTATGTGCGGCCCGTCGCCTGGCGCGGCAGCGAGATGATGGCGGTCGCGGCGCAGAATTCGACCATCAATGTCGCAATCGCGGCTTGGAATTGGCCGAGCATGTTCGACGTCAACGAGAAGATGAAGGGCATCCGGCTCGACATCGCCGACTATCGTCGCCCCGATCCGATGACGGCGCCCTCCGGCGCGAAAGCCGCCGGCCTCTACATGATCTGCACCATCTCGAAGCATCGCGCCGAGCGGCGCGGCTATGCCGATGCGATGATGCTCGATTGGCTCGGCCGCGTCGCCGAATGCACGGGTGCGAATATTTTCTTCACGGCCAAGGGCGTGATTCACACACCGATCGCCGATTGTTTTCTCGACGGCATCACGCGGAAGACCGTGATCGATCTGGCCAAGCGCCGCGGGATCGAAGTGATCGAGCGCCGCATCATGCCGGAGGAGCTTGCGGACTTCGAGGAATGTTTCATCTGCGGCACCGGTGCCGAGGTCACGCCCGTCTCCGAGATCGGCCCGTATAAGTTTACGCCCGGCACAATCTCCCGCGCGCTGATCGACGATTATTCGGCGGAAGTGCAGCCGAAGCAGAAAGCGGCGTAACGCCGCAAGCCCTCACCGGCCGTCTTCGTAATCGGGATTGTCGATAAGGACGAACCGGCCTTTGCCCGGATCGAAACGCCGTGCAAATCGAACGAACAGATTCGGGGAAACCTCGTCCTTATATTGGATGAAGCCGAGAAAATAGAAATCCATGTCGGGCGTATAATCGTCGGGAACTCTGGTCGAGAAATCCACGCGGATTTCATTCGTTTTGGTTTGCCCGCTCTCGCCCTTGGTCCAGGTCCAATCGCATTTGAACGACGGATCGAGATGCGGCCGGTTCATCGGCAGATTGCCGATATGCCAATAGGGCAGACATCTCGTCTCTTCGACGATCGGCTCTTCCCGCCCGAGGTTTGTGAAAAAAGCCCAGCCATGGAATGTCATGCCGGGCTTGAACGAGGTGACTTCGTTGCGGGGATCGGCGCCCTCGAAAATCTGGACATTGGTCACTTTCAGCTTGGCCGGATAGGCCAAGCGCAATTGCGTCTCGGCGACCGCCGTCTGGCGCTGGGCCTCGCGCGTCGTCTGTCTTGCTTCGACCACGGCCTTATGGCTGTCCTCCCAGGCGCTCCGGGCAAAATAGGCGCTCATTCCGGCGGCCATGACGACGCCGACCGACAAAATAACCGAGGAGACCCAGTAGAACTTTTCGAGGCTGCGGTGGCGCAACTCCCTACGGTGCCAATCTTGATTGATGAGCTCCACATTGAGTTTCTTGGCTGCATCGTCGGGGCTTTTCTCAGTGCCTCGTCCCTGGTCCATCCCGATCTCTAAAATATTGGTTTTCATGGATGCCCCAGCCAGCCAAAACCGTGAGGATAGAGCTTACCGTGCGCAAGCGCCCTTGTCCTCTTTGTTTCCGCTGATTCAGGCTTTGAACCAGGCCTCGATCCGCCGCACGGCCTCTGTCATGCGGGCCGGATCGCGGGCGAAGCAAAGCCGCACATAATCGCGTCCGCCAGCGCCGAAGGCGGTGCCGGGCGCCACGCCGACGCCCGCTTCATCGACCCATCGAAACGCGAGTTCGCGCGTATCCGTGATTCCTTCGATCGCGCAAAACAAATAAAACGCGCCTTGCGGTTCGGCGAAGCGCACGCGCGCGATGCGGCGCAAGCCGTCGCAGAGTATGGCCCGGCTTTCCGCAAGACGCTTCAATTGGCTTTGGAAAAAGGCTTCGCCTTCTTCAAGCGCCGCGACAGCCGCCCGCTGCATGGGCACGGCCACGCCCGACGTCGAATATTGAATGAGATTCTCGATGATCTCGCCGAAAGCCGGCGGGGCTTCGAGCCAGCCGATGCGGAGACCGGTCATCGCCCAGTTTTTCGAGAAGGTCTGAACGAAGAGCACGCGATCTTCTTCACTCATGACATCGTGAAAAGACGGCGCCCGCGCACCATTGAAACTGATGCGGCCATAGATCTCGTCGGCGATGATCCAAAGATCGTGACGCCGCGCGAAAGCCAGAAGCGCCAAAAGGTCGTCGCGCGTTGCAACCCAGCCCGTCGGATTGGAAGGCGAATTGATGACGAGCACTTTCGCAGCGGGCGTCACGGCCGCCGCCAATCGATCGAGATCGAGCGACCAGGCCTGGCGACCGGCGATATCCACTTTGGTCTGAAGCGGTATTTCGATCAGACGCGCGCCGGAGACCTTCAGCGCGCCTTCGAAATTCGGCCAGGCGGGTGTCAGCACGAGCACGTCGTCGCCGGTGCCTGCTAGAAGGCGGATGGCAATCTGCACGGCATGCATGCCGCCAACGGTCAGGAAAAAACGCTCGGGCGTGAAAGGTTCGGCGCCATTTGCAAAGGGCTTACCGTAAACCCGCGCCATGTAGCGCGCGATCGCCTCGCGCAATTCGGGGATGCCGCGTTGATGCGTGTAGAACGTTTCGCCGGCTTCGATCGAGCGGATCATGGCCTGCGCGACGAAATCGGGCGCCGCAGATCGCCCTCGCCGACCCAAAGCGGGATCAGGCCTTCGCGATCGCGGCCATGATTGAAGACTTCTACGATGCCGCTTGACGGCGCAGCCAGGGCCTCATCCCGCAACGAACGCAGCTCGGATTGCGTCGGGTCATCCGCGACCCTCGCAGGCGTGGGTGCGGCCATTGCAAATAAAGTCCTTCACGGAGCGCGGCTCGCCTTGCATAGTAGGGCAGCGGCAGTCGTGATATGGCGGCGCGGCGAGAGGAAATAAAGGCGGCGCGCGATCACGCCGCACGTTTGGCGAGGAGATCGCGAATCTCTTCGAGCAAAACTTCCTGGCGCGGTTTCGCGGGTGCTGCGTCTTCTTCGTGCAGGACCGAATGTCTCAGGCTGTTGATGTTGCGCACCACGAGAAACAGGATGAAAGCCACGATCAGGAAGTTGACGGTGACCGTCAAAAAATTGCCCCAGGCGAAGACCGCTCCCTGCCTGCGGGCCTCTGCCAGAGAGGTCGCCGTCACGGCTTTCGACAGCGGCGTGAAATAGTTCGAAAAATCGAGACCGCCGGTTACGGCGCCGATCACCGGCATGATGAGATCATTGACGACCGAGTCGATGATTTTACCGAAGGCTGCGCCGATGATGACGCCGATCGCGAGATCGACGACATTGCCGCGCATCGCGAAATCTCGAAAGGCCTTTAACATCAAACCTCCTAAAGATTTCCTCACCTTAACCCGAATAGCACCGGTAAACTCCAATAGAGTTCGGCCGCGTTAAGCTATGGGAAAGCTGGTTGGTATTGAATAACCGAGGACTGAGCCTGCCGTTCCACCTAGACTTCCTGAGCTGAACAATAGGCAACGATGAGCTTAAGCTCGTTTAATGCAACACATCTCAAAAAAAAGACGCGCGTCTCAAGCATCTCAATTGACGTTTGCTCCGGGTCTCGTTCGTCGTCATAGTGATTATGGCTGATACTTATCTTCCCGGGGGGCGAAGTTGATTCGGCATTTCTTGAATAAAAGGGTTCCGAGGCTGCGGCGCGGAGCCCGCCAAAGCTGCTTGGGGCTTTTGACGATTGCGAGCCTCGGCTCGCTTGCGCCGGCGAAGGCCGCCGATCTCGCTCAACCTGTGCTTACGCCAGTGGCTCCTGCGCCCGCTCAAAAGCCGTTCTTTATTAAGATCGGCGTTACCGGCGCTATTTTCGACACCGGGGTTGCGACCAACGTCGGCGGCGTGCCGGTCGCCGGCAGCGGCGGTACGATCGGCTCCGCCGTCTCGGGGAGCGTCGAGATGGGCGTCTACGTCTTGCCCCATATCGCTTTTTCCGTGGCCGGCGGATTTCCGCCTGTCCTGAGCCTCAAAGGGATCGGGGTCTTTGCGCCGCAAGGCGTGCTCGTCAAGGCCCAAAGCGGGTTGACGACGATCACCGGCCATTATCACTTCGATAATTTCGGGCCGGTCAAACCCTATGTCGGCGCCGGTCTCGGCTATGCCGTCGTCTTCCGCGATATCGGGCTGCCTGCGACGCTCAACCCTAACCTCGCCAATAATCTCGCCTTGGTCCTTCAGGCAGGTGTCGACTACGTCATAACCGATTCATTCGGCGTCTATGTGGATGCCAGAAGAGCCTGGCTGACCCAGGATCTCACGGGTCTCTCCGGCGCTCCCGGGCCGACCCTGTTTCTGCCCGTATCGGCCCGGATCAGATCCGACCCGACATTGCTCACCGGCGGCGTCAGTTATAGCTTCTGAGCATGATCCCAAAAAGTTGCAGACTTTTTGGATGAGATCATGCGGTGAGACAAAGCATGATCCCACAAAGTTGCAGGGTTCTTGGCCCATAGCTCAGTCGCAAATGGGGTTGCCCGAGCGCGGCTCGGCCGGCTTTTCCGAACGCGCGATATTATAGGCCGTGTTGATCAGAGCGCTATGCGAGAAGGCCTGTGGACAATTGCCGGCGAGGCTAGGTGTC
>JAATEW010000175.1 GCA_015655535.1 Hyphomicrobiales bacterium
CCTTGGAGTCCCCTCAATGTCGATGGAAAGCCTGAAGGAGCTTCTGCCGGATTTTGCCAAAGACGTCTGGCTGAACCTCTCGACCATGGCGAACGACGACACGCTCGGCGAGCAGACCAAATATGGCCTGTTGCTGGCGTGCGCGATCGCCACCCGCAATCCCTTTGTCCTGACCGCCGTCGATCACGAGGCAGCGGCACATTTGTCGCCGCAGGCGCGCGAAGCCGCGCGCTCGGCCGCCTCGATCATGGCGATGAACAATGTCTATTACCGTTTCGTGCATCTGGCGACGAACAAGGCTTATGCCAAAATGCCGGCGAAGCTGCGCATGAATGTCATCGCCAATCCGGGCGTGCCCAAGACCGATTTCGAGCTGTGGTCGCTCGGCGTCTCTGCCATCAATGGTTGCGGCATGTGCATCGACGCGCATGAAAAAGTGTTGATCGAGGCGGGCGTCACGGAGGATCAGATCCAGACCGCCGTGCGTTTCGCCGCGATCATCCAATCGGCGGCCGTGGCCTTGGAAGCAGCCGACCTGCCGGTCGCCGCTGAATAAGTCGCATTTGAACGATTGTTGAAGATCAAGGCCTGCTCCCCGGAGCGGGCCTTGAATCGTTTCTGGCCGTAAATATACACGCCAATTCAAGCGGCACACCCGGTAAGCTTAAGCTCTTCGGCCGAAGGCTGTTTAAAATCCGTCTCGGCTTCGCCAAATTCACCGCTAGAATGCCGCGAAGTGATAAATGTGTTTGGTCTCTATATTTTGCGCCCCCGCCGGCCCGGCGCGGCGGATTTCTAAGCGAAGATATGCTCGATCGTTCCTTCGGAACACTTCCTTTCGTCGACAAGACTCTGCGGTTGCTTCCGCCGGAGCTCTCAACGCGCGCGGCGAAATGGCGTTTCGGCGCTGTCGTGGCATTTATCTTCCTGCTTCACCTCGCCGTCGTGATCGCGCTCCTCTATCGCGCCGGCGATGCGCCCGAGCAGCCGCCCAACGAGGAAGTGCCGATCGAAGTCGTCACCGAAATACCTGAGCAACAGCCGCCACCGCCCCCACCGCCGCCGGAGGAAAAGAAGCAGGAGCAAAAAAAGCCGGAGCAGCAGAAACCCAAATATGAGCAGAGCCTGAAGCCTGCCTATGATGCGCCGCGTGCGCCGAACGAGGAAAAGGTCGAACGCGAGGCGCCCGAAAAAGAAACCCATGCGCAGCAGCAGCAAGCGCAACCGGTGAAGCAGCCGCCGGCTGAAAAAGCCGCGCAGGCCGACACGCCGAAGATCGCCGAGACGCCGACGCAGGAGCGCCAGGAGCAAACGAATCAGCCGATGCCGGATGAGGACAGGCTCGACGCCGAAGCCTTGAACAAGGCCGAGCTTCAAATGAAGGCGGATAAGGCCAAGAGCAATTCGGACCCGGCCAAGACGAAAAAGCCGCTGCCGATCGATCAGAAGACCGCTTTGTCGCGGCAGCTCGCGGCGCTGGCGCCGTCGCCGGATTACGCGCTGGGCTCCATGTCGAGGCCCGCGGTTATCAGCGGCGGCACCGAGAACACGACCTATCTCTCGGTGCTCTACGGCCTCATCATGAAGCGTGTGCCGAACAAGGAGGCGGTGCGCAGTTCACCCGGGCAGGTCGTCATTTTCTTCTCGCTCGACGAGAACGGCAACCTGACCCATCAGGCGATCTATAAGGGCAGCGGCTTTCCCGACATCGATCAGGAGACCCTGGATGCCGTGCGCCGCTCGGCGCCGTTCCCGCCGCCGCCGCGTGACATTCCGCATAAGTTCTTCTTCAGCAGGGATGTCGAGAGGGGAAGATAGCAGGGGGCACTTAGTATCAGCGAGCGGGCTTGCCCCGCGCATGCAAGACCGTTGTTCGAGGAGGTCTGCCTGGATGAACGGGTCAAGCCCGCGCATGACTTCTCCGAACAGAAGGTGCAGCTTCATGGATTGAAGCGGCGGAACACGGCTTCTCTTGCGGATCAGCGCCAGCTACCGGGCCAATCGCTTTTCCGCAGCCGCGATGTGGAGCAGGCGACGGCACGGCGGCACGTCGTCACAAGGTGCTAAGGATTGCACGTCTTGAACGTTGCGCGTAAGAACAACAAAAACGCGGTGGGTCATTTTCGATGTCAAAAGAACTTCTCCCGCCTCTGGGGCTCGCGCTTGCGGCTCTGCTCATAGCCGAGGGACCCTCTTTCGCTTTCAGTCAATACGTCCGAGATAACGCGGTGCCGGGCCAGTGCGGCGGTCTGTTTTCATTCTATTGCCCGATGGCCGCGCCGCAGCCTCCTCAGCCCGAGGCGCAGGCGGAAGAGCCGCCGCCTCCGCCGCCAGCCCCAGCTCCCAAGCCGATCAAGAAAAAGAAACCAGTGAAGGCTGCAGCTGTTAAGCAGCCAGTCGCCACGTCCGTAAATAAGCCGGTCATCGTGCCGTCAGCGCCATGGGCGAACGGGCGAAATACCGGCTTCGATGAAAACTAATCCGCAATCACTCCGAGCCCGTCCGGCAGGTTCCCGCGGATCAGCGCGGCCAAATCCTCGATTGCCTTCCGCCTTGGACTCGTAGAGCGCGAAATCAGCCGCACGCGGCGATAGGGGTGATAGCCCGCGAGTGGCCGCGCCACCAATGTCCCAGGCAGGCTTTTGTCGCCGAGCAAGGCAAGCTGCGGCACCAGCGTCACACCATAGCCCGCCGCCGCCATATGCAGCAAAGTGTCGAGGCTTGTCGCGCGCATGTCGGCCATGGATTGATCGCCGAGTTCGGGCTGGCCGCAGAGATCGAGTGCCTGATCGCGCAGGCAATGACCGTCTTGCAGCAGCAACAGGCTTTTCGGATCGATGTCGGAGGCCGAGACCGTCTTTTGCTTGGCGAGTTCATGATCGGCCGGAACGACGACCCAAAAGGGTTCGTCGAAGAGAAAATCCTCGGTGAGGCCGGAGACCTCGGGGTCGGATGCGATGATCGCCGCGTCGAGCTGGCCGTCGGCGACAGGCGGAACGAGACGTCCGGTCAGATCCTCGACGAGCATCAACAGCATTTCCGGCATATCGGCGCGCACGCGCGGCAGAACCAGCGGCATCAGATAGGGGCCAAGCGTCGGAATGACGCCGAGCCGCAAAGGCCCCGCGCGCGGATCGCGATGTGCACGCGCGCAGACGACGAGATCGTCGGCGGCGGTCACGGCGCGGCGTGCGTGGCGCAAAATATCCTCGCCGGCGAGCGTCGTGCGGACAGATTTGCCGATCCGCTCGAACAGGGCGACGCCCAGCTCCTCTTCGAGCTTGAGGATTTGGCCGGACAGCGTCGGCTGACTGATATTGCAAGCCGAAGCGGCGCGGCCGAAATGGCCGAGCTCGGCGACGGCCAGCACATAACGGAGATCGCGAAGGTTCATATCATTGTTATAGACAATTACAATTATAGAAACAATCGATTTTTCCTATTACCGTTTCTGAACTAGATCATGGGGGCGTCAGGGAGCGGTGCGGTTCGCCGTTCAAATATGCGCCGCCGGTCAAGCGGAGCATTTCCGAACCGCGGCCCGGTTCTATCTCCTCTAGGCGCTCACGCATCCCAGATCGGGGAGGGTTTGATGGCGGACGAAAATGCAAAACCAACATTGACGACAACGGCCGGCGCGCCGGTGCCGGACAACCAGAATTCGGTCACGGCGGGGCCGCGCGGGCCTCTCTTGATGCAGGATTACCAGCTTGTCGAAAAGCTCGCGCATCAAAACCGAGAACGCATTCCTGAGCGCATCGTGCATGCCAAGGGCTGGGGTGCGTTCGGCACGCTCACCGTCACGCATGACATCTCGAAATATACCTGTGCCGACGTATCCTTGGAGGTCGGCAAGACGACCGAACTGCTTATGCGCATGTCGACGGTCGCGGGTGAGCTAGGCGCCGCCGATGCGGCGCGCGACGAGCGCGGCATTGCGGTGAAGTTTTATACGCAGCCGGGCAATTGGGCTCTTGGCGGCCATAATACGTCGGTCTTCTTCGTGCGTGATCCGCTTAATTTCCCG
>JAATEW010000137.1 GCA_015655535.1 Hyphomicrobiales bacterium
CTGGAGCATAATGGTGTTGGTGGCCGAACGGGATACAGATTGAACTATCAGCATGAAACGCGTGCCTGTGGGACAAGCACTCGCCGCAGGCAGAATGACCGTGCGCGCGTCGCTAAGTGCTGTATAGGCGACCAGCCGATTCATCGCAAGCGCGGTGTAATTCACGTCGGAAATTGGGTTTCGGAAGACCGTCCCATTCGCATCGGCGAAAGGCGAGGCCGGTAGGGGAGTCCGCTATGGAATGCGAACCTAGCCGGGGACAGCCGGCAAAATGGGAGGAGAAGGCATAAGTGTCTCGCAGATCTGCGCGGCGCAGTGCGCGGTCTGCGGAAAAACAAAAGTGTGATTACGGTGTGCCAATCAGGCTCAGCCGCGCGCATCGTCGGTTTACGCTTCGGTTACGGAGCGAACCTATATCCGGGCTATCGCTCTGAGGGAGGAAAAAGCATGACCAACTCAGTTGGAATCGCAGGTGACCGAATCCGTTCTTTCATCGAACGCGTCGAGCACATCGAGGCGGAGCTCAAAGAACTGAACGAGGGCAAAAAGGAGGTTTTTGCCGAGGCCAAGGGCGAAGGCTTCGATGTGAAGATTCTCAAGGAAATATTGAAGCTCAGAAAGCAGGAGCAAAGCGAGCGTGAAGAGCAAGAGTCATTGCTCGATCTGTATCTTTCAGCGATGCAGAGCTCAGATGGAGAACAGGCGAAGGCGGCCTAGGAGCTTGCGGATTTGAGGAAGCGCGGGGCCTCGCGCACCAAGCATCCTTGCCGGCGGACCCGCTCTTTCGATTGCAAAGGCTCGATCCAAAATGGACCGGCAACAGGCCTTGTCACGGTAAAATAACAAGTAATTACAATTTGTTCGCAGATAATTCTCAGGTTTTATTAGCTACGTGTTCGCGACCGCGCTTAATTCATGGCGCTCGCGGCGCCGGTTTTTTTAGCGCGGGCGGGCAGGGGCTTTGGCCATGCCCCAAGGCTACAGGCATTTCTTACAAATTGACGAATCCCTCGGCTCGCCGAAGCAACGAGGCGTTAAGGCGTTCGCCAGTTCGGCGCTCAGTCGTGGCGCGCGGAATGGAACCGAATCCGGGTCCAAATCGTCACCGTTGCGTGGCCGCCGCAATGATCGACGCGGGCCCCGATTTTTTAGGTAAGCAATCGCTCATGCCAACCAGTTTCCAGCCGCGCGACAATAGCAGGCCTTTTTCGTTCAAGGAGCCAGACCGAAGAAAACGTCAAACGACGTTGCTCTGGGCCCTGATCTTTGGCCTCGCGACCATTTTGAGCCTCGCGCTTCTCACCCGGCTCGATGCTGGATCGGCCATGGCGGGTGCGGTGCTCGCTGATGAAATTGCGGACCGGTCGCGATAAATCTCGCCACGATGGCGATCGCCGTCAGCGCCCCAGGCCCAATAATCGTGGCGACGTAGCGCCAATGATAGCGCGCATGCAGTGCTGATTGCCGCCGGGCTCTCCGGGTATCCTCATCTCTGGCGGTCTGTCCGCGGGAGCCCACAAGGTCCTCTCCTCGGACGGATGGCAAAATCCTAGGGCGGACAGGGGCGTCATGCCGTCGGGGTTCTTCACGCTTGGCATGGCAGTGAGGGCTGCGGCCGGTGATAACCGCCTTTCGAGGTGGTCTTTTGAGCCATCAAAACTGCGGGAAGACCGCAGCGGCGCATTGAATCGGCTCGGGTCTGATCTTACCTCAGGGCGAGGAAACGTCACAAACAGATCGTGGAGGGTGGACACTCGAAAGAGGAGTACACAATGACCCGACTAAAATCCCTGTCGATCGGAGCCGCCGCTTGCGCGTTAAGTGCAATCGCTATGCTGCCGCCGGCGCAAGCTGGCACGGCCGATACAATATGGGGCACGCCGGCGACTCACGTCGCGAGCGTCTATCAAAACCCCGATGGCTCCTATCCGTCTTATAATGATTTCAATCGTGACCTTAACGGCATCCCTTGCGGGATCAGATGCACGCAGCGCTCCGAGAGCCGCTGGAACGAATTTTCCGATCCAAAGGCTTATTACGGCGCTTTTCCCCGATAGTTCCTATAGTCTGAGATACATGAAGGGCGTCCTCGCATCAGGACGCCCTTCGCATATTGTAATCCGGCGGTCGCGGCGCTTGGTTCCATCTTCAATGGCGCGGACCATATCTCGGACTTTCGTCTGGTCCGGAACCGGCTTGAGACACCCTGTGAGCATCTGATACGCTGCCATCTCTTCGAGGTTCAGTCAGAGACCGGTCGAACTGCATCTGCGATGATGGCTTATAGCTTTCCTTCGGAGCGAGCCTCGCCGAGCCTCGATTTGTAAGGGATTATAGCGCGTGGATCTGCGTCATCTCAGGTGTTTCATCGCGGTCGCCGAGGAACTTCATTTCGGTCGGGCAGCGGACCGTGTCCACTTATCGCAACCCGCGGTCAGCTTGCAGATAAGAAGCTTAGAACAAGAACTCGGGACTCGGCTGTTCTTCCGCACGAAGCGGCGCGTTAGCCTGACACATGCAGGAACGACGTTTCTCTCCGAAGCGCGCGATCTTCTCGCACATACGGAAAGGGTCATCGAGAATGTCAGGCCGCTCGAGACGCAACACCCCCGCAGCGTGATCATCGGCAGCACGGCGCCCGCCATCTATTGTCTCGCTCCTGCGATCGTCCGTTCTCTGAGCGCATTTCTGCCTGGCACTGAAATACGGATTTCTCAGCTGTCGACGGAAGAGCAGGAGCAGGCCTTAGTCGTCGGCAAGATCCATGCTGGCCTTGTGCATCCGCCAATGGCAGAAAAGGGTATCCAGCTCTTACCTCTGGGAAGTGCCGCATTTAATCTCGTCTTGCCGGCTCAGCACAAACTGGCCAGCCAGGCGGATGTTTCCTTTGCGGATTTGAGAGAGGAGCGGCTGATAATGTTTCCGCGCACGATAAGCCCTTGGGTCTATGATAAAATCATCGGGTTGTGCCTGAAAGCCGGTTTCACCATGCGGATCGACCACGAAACGACTCCAGCGCAAACGATCATAGGACTGGTTTCTGCCGGCCAAGGGATTGGCTTGGTGATCGAACCGTTCCGGTTGCTCGCACCCGCGGGCGTCGTATTCCGCCCGATAGCGGGAGGATTACTTAAGTTGGATTTTGCGATCGCCACCACGGACGGTTTGCATCATGGGTTTTTGAAAGCGCTGCATCGCATGGTCGCCTCGGTCGATCTGCAACAGCACTTGGGAAGGCTTGGCGTTCAACTCTGACGAACGGCCGTTCGCTGCCGCGGTTCCCGGACGAGCCAGTCTTTTCATGATGTCCGGGCAAGCGTCGCGTTCCCCGATTGATGTCTGCCGTCTCATTGTGACTTGCGGGCAGTCCCAGCGATAAGCACTCCATATTACACAAGACGAAATAAAAATTAGACAAACGCATGTCGTTTACCTCTCAATCCGAGCGAGGCGCACATAAGCGTCCGTACCGCAATCGGAGGAAACGAAATGGCTGATGCACTCGGCTGGCGTAGAAAGTTTGGTATCGTCACCCCTTCGACGAATACCATCGTCCAGCCCGAATATGATTCAATGCGTCCCCACGGTGTCACCAATCATATTGGCCGGATGTATATCGTCGATAAGCCGGTCGATAGCGATGAAGACTTCAACGACTTGATTTACCGTATCGATAACGCGCTCGAAGACGCGATCGACCGCGTCATGACGGCGGAGCCGGAATACCTCATTCTCGGGATGTCGTCCGAGAGCATTTGGGGCGGCGGCCTCGAGCCGAGCCGACGGATTGCCAAGCGTATCCGGGAAAGGGCCGGCGATATCGGGATCGCACAAGCGGCGGATGCCTTTCCCGCCGCCCTCAAAGCGCTCGGCGTCGGCAAACGCCTCGCGGTCGTATCGCCCTATTTTCCCGTCGCCGACGGCCACATCCGCGAATACGTCGATGAGATCGGTTTTGAGGTGATACGGGCAAAGCATCTGTCTTGCCGCAGTGCCGTACTGATCGGACATACGAGCGAAGATGATCTTCGGCGCGCCATGCAGGAGGTGGACGGCGACGACATCGACGGAATCATTCAATTCGGCGCCAACCTGCCTGGCGCGAAAGTCGCCGCGGAAGCTGAGAAGTGGCTTCGTAAACCGGTAATTTGCGTCAATGTTGCGACCTATTGGTATGCTCTGCGCGAAAACAACATACCCGATAAAGTTTACGGGTTTGGGTCCTTGTTGTCGGAACATTAGATCGCGGTGATTTCGATTGAATCGATCCGAAATCACTTATCGACCTCAAGGGCCGGGCGGATGACGCGATCCGCTTGAACGTGATTGCCTGCAAGACCAGCTGTCATTGCTCACTCGTTCTGACGACGGGCATGGAGCCGGTATTGTTCGTCGCCTGGCCGACGGTGAAGACACGATCGGGGTGTTTGAAGGCAACCGCGTGCGCGGGAACGCGAATCAAGGCAAAGACCGCCTGATCCGCCGCTCATAAATCGGCGGCGGATCAGAGACTTCTTCAACGTCGTTACGCAGGCAAGCCGGCGCGCCATGTGATCGTGGTGTTTCGGCTCAAGATGCCGGGGCACGCGGTTCGGAACGTCGCGACCGCATGGCCGGATCATAGGACGGATCATTTCACGAGGACTGCCATGCGCCGATATCTCATCTTCTTCGCTCTCTTTGTTCTCATGGTCGTCAATTATATCGACCGGGTGAATCTGTCTGTTGCGGCTCCTTTGATCGCCCAACATTTCGACCTTTCGCCGATTCAAATGGGTTTTCTGTTTTCATCCTTTTTATGGACATACGTCCTGTTCCTTATTCCTATGGGATTTGCGGTCGATAAATGGGGAGCAAGAGGCATCGCCGGCATTTCGCTAGCCGTATGGTCTATAGCTGGGATGCTGACGGGCGCGGCGCCGACCTTTGCCATATTGCTCTTGTCGCGATTGCTGCTTGGAGCAGGCGAGTGTTCAAGCTTTCCCGTCGGAGGACGTGTCGTGAGAGAATGGGCGCCTCGTTCGGAACGCGGCATTGCCACGGCGTTTCTCAACAGCGGCGCCTATGCGGGGCCAGCCCTTGGTGCCGTTCTGACCGGCTGGCTGGTGACGGCGACCGGATGGCGAGAGTCCTTCTACGTGACCGGCCTCATTGGCCTGGGAGTCGCTTTGCTCTGGCTGGCCTTCTATCGCCGGCCGGAACAAGCCGGATGGCTGTCCGCGGACGAGCATGCATTCATTTTGAGAGAACGAAACGATCCGCGGGCGCATGATGCGGCTGAGGCTGGCACGGAACCGCTCAAACTGAGCCGGCTGTTCGCGAACCGCACAATATGGGCCTTGGCTCTTATTGAAGGCTGCGCTGCCTATACGCTCTATCTCTTCCTGAGCTGGATGCCATCTTACCTGCTCGCATCAAGCGGGCTGAATGTGATGAAAAGCGGCTTGTTCACCGCGATCCCCTATGTCGTCGCCGCGCTGGCAGTGATGATTCTCAGTTGGATCAGCGATTACGCCATCGCGAAAATAAACCGGCGGACCGTGCTGGCAATTTGCCTTTTATGTTCTTCGGTCATCCTGCTTATGCCGTTTGCCACGGCCGTCTGGCAAATCATATTGCTGATCAGCATATCTCTCGCCTGCGTCGCGACCGCGATATCGCTGAATATCACGCTCGCGAACGATCTTTTGTCCGATGGAGCTTATGCTGGCATGTCGGTCGGCGTGGTGATGGTTGGCGGCAATTTCTTCGGTTTGATCGCGCCTATTACGACGGGATACATCGTCTCCAGTAGTGCGGGTTATTCAGGGGCATTTGCTATTGCCGGCATCCTGCTTCTGCTGGGTGCGACCGTTTGCATAACTGCAACGCGCAAACCGATAGACACCGGCGCGCCGCTGAAGATTGCTGCAATTGCCGCTCGTGAAAGCGTTCAGGAATCATGAAAAACAGCGGGGAGGCATCGTCGAAAAGCGGTGTGATCCTGAATCATACCGATACCAAGCAGGAACACATAAACTACGGAGACCGGTTGAAGCTTGGCATGATCATACCTTCGGGAAACGTGATTGCCGAGCCGCAGATCAAGGCGATGCTTCCGCGCGGCGTCAGCTTGCATGTAACCCGTCTCGAGCTCCGGGGAAGTTCAGAAGCAGAGCTTAGTGCCATGTCCGCCGGCACCGAGGCAGCAGTCCGCCTTCTCTCGGACGCGTGCGTGGATATCATCGCATTCCATTGCACGGCCGTGACGACCTTTTCATCCGATGCGGGCGAGGCGATACGGCTCCGGATGCGGGACATGACGACTATTCCGGCCTTGGTGACGTCCGATGCCTTGATCGCGGCTTGCCGGGCACTCGATATGCGCCGCGTTGTCCTCGTCACGCCCTATGTCGAAGCTATTCACACGCGGGAGATCGAATTCCTTTCGGAGTTCGGTGTGACCGTGACGCGGGACGCTCATCTCGGCATTGATTCCGTTCCGGAGATGGGAACCATTGTTCCATCGGTTTTCGTGGATGCCGTGAAGGCGGCCTGGGATCCGGAGGCGGATGGCTGCATTTTGAGTTGCACAGCCATCCGGACGGCGGAAATCATAGATCAGCTTGAGGCGGAACTCGGAAAACCGGTCATCACCAGCAATCAGGCCATTGCGTGGTATGCGCTCCGCAACGGAGGCGTGCTCGATCCGGTGGCCGGTTTCGGCACATTGCTGCGGCTCGAAGGGCTTATTGGAATCGCGTGACGATCTCGTCAGCCTTCTAGCCTATCGCGGCGCGGAACGATTTCACGCGGCTTCAAGCCAAGGAAGCGACCATAGCTCCGGCTGGTGAAACTCCTCAAGAAACCAATCGCGAAACAGGATCACCTCGTCCCTTTTCACGCGGCTATAGCGAACCGTCAGGTAATAACCGGACGTGGACTCGAGATGCATCGTGTAAGGCGCGATCAGGCGCCCGGCGAGAAGATCTGAAGATATGACGGGCGTGCGCCCCATCACGACTCCAAGCCCGCAAATCGCCAATTCAAAACACGAATAAAGCAGATCGCATGTGACTTCTTTGGCAAAGGCCTGGTCCGGCACGCCGGCGGCTTCGAGCCAAAGAGGCCAATCGTCACGCAGAAGAAGCGGAGTCGTCGTTCGGATGACGGTCTGGCGTGCGAGTTCGGACGGATGCAATGGATGCGGCGACCCGGCGAAGAGGTCCGGATTGCAGACAGGAAAGATGAGTTCGTCACCAATCTTATAAGCCTCGTAGCCAGGGAAATTGCCAAGCCCATAGCGCAGCAGGACATCGAGATTCCTGAGAGACTCAATTCGATCGGGCTCGTTCAATTCATAAGGGCTGAGCGTACGGACGCGAACTGCGATCTCGGGATGACGCTCGATGAAATGAGGCAGGCGCGGGGCGAGGCATTTCAGGAGAAACGTGCCAGGGCAGCCGATCGTTATCACGTCGTTGCCCTGCCTGTTGGCCAGGCGGTCCGAGGCCTGGACCAAACTCACGATCAGAGGCCGGACCTCCGCCAGATATTCTTCGCCCGCGGGGGTCAATCGCACCGTCGCATGCGTTCGCAAGAAAAGGCGCGTTCCTAGCAGTTCCTCCAATTTGCGGATCTGATGACTGACGGCGGTTTGCGTCAGGTTCAGTTCGATCGCTGCCCAGCTAAAACTTTGGTGTCGCGCCACGGCCTCAGCCGCGCGCAGGCAGGCAATTGCGGGAAAGGAGCCGGCCAAAATGTGATCCGCTATGAAAATTCATCATACCTTAGCGGCGAAATCATCATTTGCCAACTCGCTATGTCAAGCCTTTAAAATTCAGAAATGCCACCGCCAACAAGGCGGCGATAATTAAAAATAATACAGGGGAGGCCCGTTCTCGAAATGGCGGAATCTCAATTTAGCGTAAGCATAGCTGTTGTACGCGTATGGCATGACGGCCTGACACCCAGACATTGGCGTATCCTTCTTGGAAGCTATCTCGGGTGGGTCTTCGATGGCTTCGAAGCCATCGCCTTGGTGCTGGTTCTCCCCTTCGCCCTGAAATCTCTTCTAACGCCGGAACAGGCGCAGGCGTCGGCCTATTACGCGGGCCTGGCGATCGGCACCACTTTGCTGGGGACGGGAATAGGCGGCCTGATCGGCGGCGTGCTGGCCGATTATATCGGCCGCAAGCGCATGATGATGCTGTCGATCTTCTCCTATGCCATGTTCACCGGACTGACGGCGTTCAGCACCAGTTTCGTCGCACTGATCGTCTTGCGCTTCATCACGGGACTTGCGATCGGCAGCGAATGGAGCACGGGGATAGCCCTCGTCGCCGTGACCTGGCCGGAGCGGGCACGCCCCAAGGGCTGCGGTTTCCTGCAATCCGGCTTTGGGACCGGAGCATTGCTCGCATCGGTCATCTGGTATTTCCTTGCGACCTTCGAGCCGCTGGGATCGCAGACATGGCGGCTGCTCTTCGCAGTTGGCGCCCTGCCGGCCTTTTGCGTGCTCTATCTGCGCGGAGCATTGGACGAATCCGAAAAATGGGCCGCCGCGGTCAAGGCGCGGCGCAGGGCGCTTGCGCAAGACAAAAATCATGCGCAAGCCAGCCGGCCTTTCACGCTCGTTGAAATCTTCCACGAGCCGGAAAGCCGCCGGCGCATTCTTCTCACGACGATACTGTCCTTCGTGACGATCGTCGGCTGGTGGGCCGTCTCAAGCTGGATGCCGAGCTATACGGAGGAACTGGCTCGCATGCATGGCGAGCCCGCCGGCCTTTGGGCACCGCGCATGTCGCTCATCTACAATGTCGGCGCCATATTGGCTTATGTCGCCTCCGGCTTCATAGCCGATGCCATGGGGAGGAAGGCCTATCTTCTATTCACCTTCGCCGGTTCGCTCGCGATGTCGATCCTGACCTATTCATGGCATGGCAGCCTGCCGGTCTTCATGGTGATCGCGTTTTTCAATGGCATCTTCACCTTGGGACTCTCCTTTAGCTGGATGGCGATTTATCTCGTCGAACTCTTCACATCGATCGTGCGGGCGACCGCGTGCAGTTTCATTTACAATGCTGCGCGGCTCGTTGCCTGGATGTTTCCGATCATCGCCGGCCTGTTGGTCGCCCATTTGGGCGGCATCGCCAATGCCGCCCTCACGCTCAGCAGCGTCTATGTCCTAGGGCTGATCGTGCCCTGGTTCCTTCCTGAAACAACCGGTCAGGCCTTGCCTGATTGAAGACATGGATCGTCGAGCGATGGTGCCGCGGCGCTTTCGCATGGTCCAAACGCGTCCAAATCGAATGCTGTCATTCTACAAGTCAAACAAAACGAACCAAAAACCATCCAACACTTGGTCAAAAAAACAAAAACGACATTAAAAAAAAGCTGGGGAGAAACAACATGACGGGAGCATCCTATCTTCAAATCTGTCGGCTGGAAAAATCGCCGCCGCCGGATAAAGTTCGAAACGCCTTCAACCGAAGCAACGGCTGCTATCGGTTCTTGCGGCATCTTCTGGGCGGCACGGCGATCCTCTCGCTTTCGGTTGCTTGCTTCAGCGGTTCCGCCTCGGCGGAAACGACCGACCCGAAAGTGCAAGCTCAGATCGATGCGCTCGTCGCCGAAATCAAAGCCTTGCGGGCCGAAGTGCATGAGCAGTCGAAGGAGCATCGTGCAACGCAAGTCAAGATCAAGGAAGTCGAGACGCGCGTGAAATCCGCTGCGAAGGTGCCGAGTATTGACACCAGGGCGACCGCAAGCGCCGAGCCGATCGTCAAGGGGCCGCTTCCCGTTTTTGCCTGGGACAAAAAAATCCATCTGGGCCTTGTCACCATCACGCCCGGCGGCTTCTTCGAAGGCGCGGGCGTTTGGCGGCAGCATGCCGAACAAGCCGATCTCGCATCGAATTTTACGGGACTGCCTTTCCCGAACTCGTCCCTTTATCATATGTCGGAAACGCGCTTCAGCATGCGCTCCAGCCGGCCGGCGGTTCTGGTCGAAGGCCAAATCTCTCCGTCGACGATCGTCTCCGGCTATGCCGAATTTGATTTCTTCGGCGCGGCGCATACGGCCAGCAATGTCGAAAGCAGTTCTTACAATCCGCGTGTGCGAAATCTCTATGCAACGTTGGATATGGATGATCCCGGCATCCATATCCTGGCGGGTCAGAGTTGGACCATGCTGAACCTGGACGGCAAAGGTATCGTGCCGAGAAGCGAAGTCTTCGCACCCTTCATCGATGCCGATTTTATTCCTGGCCAGCTTTGGGAGCGCGGCGCCCAGGTCCGCTTCGTCAAGGATTTCGACAAAACATTCTGGGTCGGGTTGTCACTCGAAAACCCGCAGACAACTTTCGCCTCATGTCCCGGCTCTTCGCCTTCGGGTGCTGTTCCCAGCTACCTTGCGCCGGCAACTGGATATGGCGCATTGGGCAATGGCATCGACGTCTATTGCCAGTCACCCGGAGCGAGTTTTAACGACACGCAAACCAACTTCTCTTTCAATCGCATTCCGGACATCGTCGGTAAAGTCGCCTGGGACGGCCACGTAGGTGCAAACAACGTCCATCTCGAGGCGGAAGGTGTCTATAGCGAGTTCTACGATCGCGTCGCCGCGGGTGGCGCGGTCTCCGGCGGCTTCGTGAACGGCTTTACGCCGCTCGGCAATAAGACGACGTCGGGGTATGGCGTGGGCGTGGGCATGGTCGCTCAGGTCATTCCGAAATGGCTCGATTTCGAGGGCCAGGTTTTCGGCGGCCGCGGCATTGGCCGTTATGGCACATCGTTGCTGCCCGGGGCGACCTTCAATCCGGACGGTTCAATTTCAGCCATACCGGAAGTCATGATGCTGTCCTCATTGACGCTTCATGCGACACCAAAACTCGATTTTTGGGTCGGCGGGGGCTTTGAACGCGAATTCGGAAACTATTTTCAATACGGCCCCGGAGCCTATTTCGGCGTTGGAGCGCCGAACGCCAACAATTCCGGCTGCAATGTCGAGTCTGGAAGCGTTCCGGCAGGTGCTACGACTTGTGCCGGCAATACAAAGCAAATCTGGCAGATCACCGGCGGATTCTGGGACAAGATTTACGAGGGCGGCTTTGGCCAGGTGCGTGTCGGCGTGCAATATTCCTATACGCAACGCGAGCTGTTTGCAGGCTCTGGTTCTTCCGCCGGATTGCCTGCTTTCATCGGCTCGCCGAAGACGGGAGAGAATATGGTGCTGACAAGTTTGCGCTACTATCCTTTCCAATAGCGTTGCGTTTTTTAGAGATGCCCTGATTCAGACCGGGGCCGGGTGGACCCTCTATGGCGCTCAGGGCGACGGCCGAGAGTCTGTCGTGGATCAATCAGCTGCCGGAGCATCCGCGGATGCCTCGGCCGCGCCGTCGAAACGCGATGCCTTCAAAGCCGTATCTTCAGCGAACGCCCTTCGGCCCTCACGCCGGAGAGCTGGAAGGTGAGATCCGCGACTTGGACTGCATGAGCGGTGTCGCGACTTCGCTTATGGAGCAGCTTTTCAACAACGCTGTTCCGAAGACGAGAAACATCACTTCGTCACCCAAGAGCAGGCAGGGCAAAATTTGTTCCTTGCTTATCAGATGGCGCGGATGACCGACGAGTGAACCGTAGCACGCGCGAGCGCCGGCCACACGCTGGGGCCGGCTTGCCGTCATTTCAACTGGCTTAAGCAAATTTGTGTAATGCATGGCATGGCTTCTAATTCGAGCCGAATGAGAAGCGCGAGGCTCAAGACGGACGCGAGGCTGAAGATCAGGGCCCAAAGCAACGTCGTTTGACGTTTTCTTCGGTTCGGCTCCGTGAACGAAAAAGGCCTGCTATTGTCACGCGGACGGAAACTGGTTGGCATGAGCGATTGATTACCTGGAAAGATCTGGTCCGTGTCGACCCTTGAGGCGGCTACGCAATGTAAAAAATGCCTGTAACCTTGGGGCATGGCCAAAACCCCTAGCCACCCCGCCAAAGAAAGACGGATGCCGTTCCTGAGCGAATCTATAGCCGCGCGATCGCAGCCGTAGCATCCAGGATCTGGTCTCGCGCCGCGTCAAGACCGGTCATCTCGAACAGGGCGTGGCGCCACGACCATTTCAGACATATCTGACAGCGTTTTAGATCGTAGGCAAAAGTTCCGTTGTCGCCTTATTGAAGCAGGATTAAGGCTTCGGTTGAGGAGGTGGACGTGACCCGTTCCTGCTCGGGGCGTACGTCTTTCGGCGATCCCGGTTAAATCGCTTCCGTGGAGATTGCCACATGCCAACCAATTTGCCGTCCCGAAGTTTGCCGTTTATCGAAGGTTTAGTTCACGAGCGGCACGCGGACGAATGCGGTCAAGCCGAACTTTACGCGGTACTTGCCTTTGCGATGTCGCCGTTGATGGTTCTGCTCATGTTATTGTTTTTAGCGACTCCAGAACAGGTTTCGGATGTTTGGGCGTGCGGCGAACCGCAATGCATGGCGCCGTAAGCGGATCTACGCCGAGGATCGCGGGAGGTTGAGATGGCCAGTAACTGTAAGCCGAAGAAAAAGAGCGGGCGCCTTCGCGCGCTGTCGATCGTTGGTGCCGCTCCGGCGCACAGTGCTTGCGACGCGACGGTTGGCAATCGGCATGATCTACCGCCGTGCGCGGATGGGGGTCACGATCGCGAAAGGCATCATGGCGAGCTTCCTGTTGTCGAAACGCGGTTCTTCGACGAAGGCGTAAAAAAGTCGCCTCAAATGGCGGCGGCGAAGGGTATGTTCATGAGCCGTTGTCTTGACGGCACTCCCGTCTGATGGCTGTGTTTGTGCCGGGGGCGACGTCGCCGATCGAACTTCTCAAATCAATTTTCAGCAGACGCTCAGCGCCGCATGCGCCGCCATGCAGAGCAACATTACATTGAGGTGGATTGATGAAAACCAACTTGTTTTTAGGTCTTCTCGCACTGTGTTCGGTCGCCTTTACGACGGGGGCCGAGGCTTTTTCCTGCTACCGGCATATCTACAACAAGTCGGGGTCGCCATGGATCACCGGAGGCAGCGGATCATATGGGAACGTCTATATGTGGATGGACCCCGTCACACCAAGGTGCCGCAAGGAATATTGCCAAAGCGCGAAAGGCTGCCAACTTCCGCCAGCCTGCACTGCGGAATATCAAATGACGACGACAGGTGGTCGCGGCGAAGGGGTGATCGTCTTCAAAGATCATAACGGAAAGCAAGGGCAGTTTCCATACTCCTTTGACACGGATCAGTGCCCATATATCTTCTTTGGCCCCTCTGGACCGATTTCCACCAATCATCCCGCAAACGGCGATTATGTAATCAACGGCAATCAGTGGTAGGCGCCCCGCGAGATGATTAGAGATGGCCGCTTGGAGCGGCCATCTTATGGGCGGGCACAGGCATTATTGGCCTACGAAAGCAGTTGCGGCAACCGAGACGCACAATGACATAGGGATAGCCGGTGAGCGTGTCCGGGCACACCGTCAGACATCCATACGAACGATTGGTCGTGGACACCTCTCCGATGAGCGCGATCTCAAATTGGGGCTGTGGGGCGTCAAGCTGTAGCTAAAGACGCGGATCAGCAGACATAGCGAAAGCGAAAGCCAAAATGAAAAGCCCCGCCAGCCGATGCTGACGGGGACAATATCATGTCGGCGTCAGTAGCCGCCGTAACCGTAAGGGCCATAGCCATATGGCGACCCGTAATAGCCGTAGCCATAGGGCCGATTGTAATAATAATTAGAGGCCGCTGCGCCAGCGATCGCCGCGCCGGCGATTCCGAGGCCAAGCGCGGCGCCGCCACGGCCCCAGCCGCCATGCCCATAACCCCCATGAAATCCGCCGCCGCGGAAATGTTGAGCCTCTGCGGGCGACGTCGTCGCAACGGCGGTCGCACCAAGCGTGATGGCCGTAATTGCCGCGATTGCGGCCTTTTTGAAAGTAGTCGTCATGGTCTCTCCTTTCGTGCAGGGATCAATGACCAGCGCCGGAAATGGTTTCGATGGTTTTGGCCTTTTGGTGTCGATTGGCGGATGCGAAATAAATGGGGCGAAAGCAAGACTCAAAACAAAAGCCTCCAGCTTAGCATTGCCAAGCCCGGACCTTACAAATGCTGCCGTTGGGTGGCGGCCGAGAGTGCATGGTGTGAACGTCGCTGCCAAGTTAATGCTACAGATGTAACGCAATCTCCTCTTCCGACATCATGCCGTAACAAGCGGCGCCCGAACATCGCCGCGCGTAGGCGAATAAGAAGGCGCGGCAGCGAAGAGCTGTGCCGTGAGATCACGAAACGGTCTACGCGCGTCGCTGACAGAAGCGATGAAACCCGCTTGAGGCCGCAATGATGGTTCCGATAATTCGCGCGATCGGTACAGCCGACATGTAGCTAATCGCCGAAAGTCCGGGATCCAGAGCTTTGACGCTCACGAAGCCCAGCGAGGAACATCCAAGGTGCCCCTGTTATTACGCCTATTTCTGTTGGTCACTGTTGCCATTCTGCCAGCGATCGCGATTCAAACCTATAATGAATTCGACCTGCGTCGCTCACGCCAAATCGAGGTGCAGGACCAGGCGCTCCGCTTGGCCAAGCTCACCGCCGCAGAGCAACAGCAGATGGTTCAGGGTCTCCGCCAGGTGATGATTGCGCTATCGGAGCTTCCGGCGATAAAGGCGAAGGACACCGAAGCATGCAATGCCTACCTTTCAGCGATTCAGCGCCGATTTCCCGCGTTCCTTGCCTTTGCGGCGACAGATACGAAGGGCCAATTTTTCTGCGACTCAGTTGGCGGCAATCACAAGCCCGTTACCCTCGCCGGGCGGCCCTATTTCGCCAAGGCACTGAAGACCGGAAGTTTCACCGTCGGAGGGTTCGTGCTCGGTCGATTGACCAACCGTAATATCATTCCATTTGCGATGCCGTTCTACGGCAACGATGGCCGCATGGGCGGCATCGTCTCCGCTGCTCTCAGCTTGGATTGGCTTGCCAACGAGATTGCCCGGAAGGGCATTCCCGCAGGGGCCGCGCTCGCGATCACGGACCGTGACGGCTTGATCCTCGCACGCTATCCAGACAACGGCGCGTTCGTCGGCAGAATGATGCCCGACAGCGAATCCTCGACCGCGGACGGCCAGGCCACCGCCGATAAGCTTGGCATCGATGGTGTCGAACGCATCATTGGCTACGCCCCCGTGGGACATGACTCTGAAGGGCTTCTTGTCAGCTTCGGACTCGACAAGGCGCAAGCCTTTGCCGAGATCGAACGTCGCACGCAACGCGGCATCCTTCTCATCATCCTAAGCACCTCTTTGGTGCTGGTTCTGACATGGATTGGTGCGCGCCACTTTATCCATCGCCCCCTCGGACAATTGGTCGACGCCGCTAATCAATGGCGGCTTGGCGACTTTGGCCGCCGCGTAAACATCGACGTAAGGCAGTCCGAAATTGCACGCGTCGGCGAGGCATTCAACAGCATGGCCGACGCGCTGGAAGCTCACGAGCGCGAACTGCGCGAGGCAAAGGAGAAGGCTGAAGAGGCGGCGGCTCGCATCACAACGGTCTTCGAGAGCATGACCGACAGCGTCGCCCTCGTCGATCAAGACTGGCGCATCAGCTATTTGAACGAGCGGGCCAAGGCGCAGGTTTCCGAAGGACGCGATCTCATCGGGATGAACCTATGGGAAGCCTTTCCGCATCGCCAACCCGAGACTTACCGCCGGTGTCAGGCGGCTATGTCAAACCAGCCCACGGCCACCTTTGAAATCTTTTCGCATCGACGCAATACCTGGTACGAGATCAATGCGTTCCACTCCAGTCCAGGTATCGCGGTCTACTTTCGAGATATCACCGAACGGAAGCGTGCTTTGGAAGTGCGTCGCATCATGGAGGAGCAACTTCATCAAAGCCAGAAGATGGAGGCCGTCGGCCAGCTCACCGGTGGCGTCGCCCACGACTTCAACAACCTGCTCACGGTGATCATCGGGAACCTTGCGTTCATCGAAGATCGCGCAGGGGATAATGACGGTGTCAGGAAGCTCGCCGCAGACGCACGGCGGGCTGCCGATCGGGGCGCGAAGTTGACGGCGCAGCTTCTCGCCTTTTCTCGGGGACAGAGGCTGAACCCGAAAGTGATTTACGTAGATCACCTCGTTCGCGAATTTCGCGCTCTGCTCGATCGAGCGGTTGGAGAAGCCGTTGAGGTTCGACTGAACACTGCCGAGCGGGTGTGGCCCTGCCGCGTCGACGCTGCACAACTGGAAACTGCGCTCCTCAACCTAACCCTGAATGGGCGCGATGCCATGCCGGACGGCGGTGTGCTGGTGATTGAGACACGGAACGTGGTCCTTGATGAGAATGCCGTGGCGGGGTTGGAGCCCGGACCATATGTCAGCCTCTCTGTGATGGACACTGGCTGCGGGATAGCTCCGGAAGCCGTGGACCGGGTTTTCGAGCCATTCTTCACGACGAAGGAGGTCGGCAAGGGAACCGGTCTCGGTCTCAGCATGGTCTATGGCTTCGTCGAACAATCCGGTGGGCGCGTCGCTATCGAGAGTAAGGTCGGGGTGGGGACAACGGTCACTCTGTACCTGCCCAAAGCAACGCAAACGCCTACAATCGAGATGGAAGCCGCCCCAATGCAGAGCGTACCGGAGGGCTGCGGGCGAATCCTCGTGGTCGAGGACAACGAACAGCTTGCGGACGTTACGACGACGATGCTGACGGAACTCGGCTATCAGGTTCACTGCGCTCGAAACGGTATCGACGCTATCCAGATGCTCAAGAGTGACAAGGTTTTTGATGTTCTGTTCAGCGATATTGTGATGCCGCGGGGAATGAACGGCATTGAGCTCGCCCGCGAAGCAAAGCGGCTGAGGAATAATATCAAGATCCTGCTTACCTCGGGTTATGCTGAAGATGCACTAGCTCGGCACGGGGCGTTGAATGAGTTTATGGTATTGAAAAAACCTTTTTACCGGGCTGACTTGGCGCGATGTATATGGTCCGTGCAGCATCAAGCATGAGATGCACGAGAAGTAGTTTGCGAAGTGCGCCCAATGACGCGCACGGGCTGCCACGAATGACGTGATCGCCAGGCCGTGACGGTGCAGCCGGCGGCCGGAACGCTTAAGCGATTCCGACAAATGGTTAGGCACTCATTCCGGCGGGCCTGCTTTTTCGTTCTCGAGTCGCGCCCTTTGCGGGCGCCATCGCGCATCGACAAGTTCATATTTGATTGCGTTCACATCGGCCCTCGTGCGGATATCGCGCGCGGAGGAGATGGCAAACATGAGCGGCGTTCAAAGGGGAGAAGTTCAGACTGATTTCGCCGACTCAAAACGCGGGGCCCCGCTTCCTGACCGTCCAATTGCTGCGCTTTTAGCAGCCTTGATCTCTATGACTTGGCGATTTGTTGCCTCGAACTTCCATCTCGCGGGCTTTCAGAAATACTTGATAGCTCAGTTGCATCATCTGTTCGGATGAGAGATGTTTCGATACGATGATCCGGCAGCCCCGCCGGGTAACGATGAAGCGGAACGGGGCCATCGCGTCTTCGCCGTTCCTGATAGGCTTAAGTTCCTTTGGCCATTTCGGATAAATTACCTGTCCCATGGTTATCTCTCGCGGTCAGTCGATCGCAGCCGCGCTGTCTCGATAACATGCTGATCCGTTTCAACCTGAGACATGGGCTGCTTTTTTAGCTGAATATCGATAAATGCAGCCAGACATATGCCGTTGAAGTGCGGGTCGCAGCAGCACTGTCGGTCTGCGAGCCGGAGGTCGGATCTTCGACCGCAAAGACTCGGACCAAAGAGGATTTGCAAGGGGCTTTGTGACGATAGATCCAAAAGTAATTACAAATACTTTGAAGATAGTTCTCAGATTTTAGTTCGGTACGCGTTCGCTATGGTGCTTTGATGTATGACATCCTCATAGTTGGACCATAGTGTCATTTCGCGGTTCATCGAGACGGTCGGCCCACCACGCGATCCTCCGGACGCGCTCATCGCCAATATTCGGCGTGATGACAGGCCCGGCGGATCGTCCTCTTCAACATGACCGGGTTGAGCCTCGATAGGGCCAGGATGACCCATAACTGAAGGCCACCACCGTCGGATAGCTTACGGTCTTGCCCGTCGCCGGCCTGGCGTGCGGATTTGAATATCCGTAAGTGGCATCTGTTGGCTTTGGGAGAACATCAATGGTTCAAAGGCCAACGATGAGGCCAACAAATATTGCGGCGGTCAACGGCCGGAGCAGAACATCCGTGAACAAACAAAAGGTGGAAATGATCTGATTACGGAGGCCTATGCGAATAATCGCGGCCTTCTGCGACCGTTTACGAAAATGGAAATGGTGCCCAGGGGAGGAATTGAACCAGCGACACTGCGATTTTCAGTCGGGCTTTTCTTCAATATTTTGAAAGACGATTGCCAGAATAGGTACCTA
>JAATEW010000019.1 GCA_015655535.1 Hyphomicrobiales bacterium
AGCGGGTTCCGGGAAGAGGGCGACGATCCGTCGCGGACCTCGGATCCGCTCGGCCTGTTCCGCTCGCGGATGCGGCAGGCGGCCGAGCCCGCGCCCAAGCCGAGGACCAGCGTGGCAGCTGTTAAGGCTTTGGATCAATTGGGACTTGACGACGGAGCGGATGCGACGACGATCAAGACCCGCTATAAGGATCTGGTGAAACGTCTCCATCCGGATGCCAATGGCGGCGACCGGTCGAATGAAGACAAATTGCGGGAAATAATCCGCGCCTATAATTATCTAAAGTCGGTCGAGCTCGCCTGAATCTTGCTTCGGCGCCTTGAGACATGAATATCAGGCATTTCACGTGCCCGAGTTGCGGCCGAGTTTACAACAGCGTTCCGGGTTTCGGCACATGCTGGCGCGACTCCCGTCCGAAGGAGGATGAATGCAAAGCGCAGCTGCGTCAGGCCCAGTGAGTGGCCTGCCCGACATGAAAATATCGGTTCGTCAGGTTTTCGGAATCGACACGGACCTTGAAGCCCCGGCCTATTCCACAGCCGAAGAACACGTCCCCGACACCGATCCCGATTATATTTTCGATCGCGATACGACGCTCGCCATCCTCGCCGGATTCATCAAGAACCGCCGCGTGATGGTGACCGGCTATCACGGCACCGGCAAATCGACGCATATCGAGCAGGTGGCGGCGCGGCTCAATTGGCCCTGCATCCGCATCAATCTCGACAGCCATGTCTCGCGCGTCGATCTCGTCGGCAAAGACGCGATCGTCTTGAAGGACGGCAAGCAGGTCACCGAATTCAAGGACGGTATCCTGCCCTGGGCGCTGCAAAACAATATCGCGCTTTGCTTCGACGAATATGACGCTGGACGGCCGGATGTGATGTTCGTCATTCAGCGCGTGCTCGAAGTCTCGGGCCGCCTGACGCTTCTCGATCAAAGCCGCGTCATCCGCCCTCACCCGGCCTTCCGGCTGTTTTCGACGACGAATACGATCGGGCTTGGCGACACCTCCGGCCTTTATCACGGCACGCAGCAGATCAATCAGGGCCAGATGGACCGCTGGTCGATCGTCGCCACACTGAACTATCTGCCGCATGACAAGGAAGTCGACATCGTCCTCGCCAAGGTGAAATCCTATCAGCAGACCAAGGAAGGCCGCGATGCGATCAACAAGATGGTGCGCGTCGCCGATTTGACCCGCAATGCCTTCATCGCCGGCGATCTTTCAACCGTCATGAGCCCGCGCACAGTCATCACCTGGGCCGAGAATGCCGAAATTTTCGGCGATATCGGTTTCGCTTTCCGGCTCACCTTCCTAAATAAATGCGATGAATTGGAGCGCACGCTCGTCGCCGAATTCTATCAGCGCTGCTTCGGCCAGGATCTGCCGGAAAGCGCCGTGAATGTGGTGATGAGCTGATGGGCAAATCCCTAGTGCTTCGAGACGCTTGCTTCTGCGATCTCGCTCTTGCGATAGGTCGCCAGCGATGCAAGCTCCTCAGCATAAAGGAATTTGGTTAAACGCCCACCTGAGCCCTCACCCTGAGGAGGCTGCGTAGCAGCCGTCTCGAAGGGCGAGGGCGTCCATCTTCGGATAGACCGCGTTGACTTCGAACTCAAAGCCGCCAAGCAAGGCCGAGGCGCCGCAAGAGCCCTTCAAACGGGCCTTGGCCGGCTGCATGCGGGCGCTGTCGCATATGCCGCAGCTCGAAGTCGCCTATGCGTCGGAACGGCCCAATCTCATCCGCACCGGCGCGACTGCGAAAGCACGGCTACCTGAACCGGCGCGCAAGCTGGATCCGCGCGAAGCCTCGATCTTGCGCGGTCATGCCGATTCGATGGCGCTCCGGCTCGCCTGTCACAATACCGATATTCACCGGAAGCTTTTGCCGCAGGCCTCTGCCGCGCGCGCGGTCTTCGATGCCGTCGAACAGGCGCGCGTCGAAGCCATCGGCTCGCTGCGCATGCAAGGCGTCGCCAATAATCTCGATGCCATGCTGGACGATCGCTATTATCGCAGCCGCGCGTCCGAAGTGACATCACGCGCCGATGCGCCGCTCGAAGATGCGGTCGCCATGATCGTGCGCGAACGGCTCACCGGGCGCAAGCCGCCGAAAAACGCGCAAAAGCTGGTCGATCTCTGGCGCCCCTGGGTCGAGGAACGCGCCAAAAGCGATCTCGACAAGCTCGGTACAACAATCGAAGACCAGGCGGCTTTCGCGCAGGCGGTTCACAAGCTTCTCACCTCGCTCGAAATGGGCGAGGAAGGCAGCCTCGGTCAGGATGAAAACGACGAAGATCTGCCGCAGGATCAGGCCGACGAGGGCGATGCCGGCCTCAACAATGACGGCGAGGAAGACCAGACCGCCGAGGCCATGCAGTCGGAACAAAGCGAATCGGCCGAGGAATCTTTGGACGACGGTACGACAGAATCGGCCGAGGCGCCGTCCGGCGAATTCGAGGAAGACGCCGAATATGCCGACGCCGAGCAAGGCTCCGAATCGCGCCGCCAGCCGTCGCCCGGCAAGGCCGAAGCGCGCCTTCAGGATTATAAGGCTTTTTCGAAGCGCCACGACGAGACCGTCAACGCCGAAGATCTGTGCGACGCCGACGAACTCGACCGGCTGCGGGCCTATCTCGACAAGCA
>JAATEW010000323.1 GCA_015655535.1 Hyphomicrobiales bacterium
TCGACGCTCGGCCTCATCGGCTATGGCGCGCTCGGCAAATCGGTCGCGACGCGCGCCGAAGCGCTCGGCATGAAAGTGATCGCAACCGACGTCTATGATTTTCCCGGCAAGGTCGATCTCGATACGATTCTCGCACAAAGCGACATCGTCTCGCTGCATTGCCCCTTGACCGATGGCACGCGCAACATCATCGGCGCCGCCGAACTCAAGAAAATGAAGAAGGACGCGATCCTCATCAACACCGCGCGCGGCGGCCTCGTCGACGAGGCGGCGCTGGTCGAAGCCTTGAAGACCGGCGAGATCGGCGGCGCGGGCTTCGATGTGCTCACCGTCGAGCCGCCGAAGAACGGCAATATTCTGCTCGACCAGGGCTCCGATCTGCCCAATCTCATCATCACTCCGCATGTCGCCTGGGCGAGCCATGAGGCGATGACCGGCCTTGCCGAACAGCTTGTCGAGAATATCGAACTCTGGGTTGCCGGCACGCCGCGCAATCTCGTGACGGAATAAACTGTTGGCCTCTGTCCAAAAAGATGTGCTCCGAGCCTTGTTCGATGCCGCGGTCCATCGCGCTCTGCCCTCGATCTGCCTGCCCCAGAACCTGCCGCCAAGGCCGAAGGGGCGTACGATCGTCATCGGCGCGGGCAAGGCCGCCGCGGCTATGGCGAGAGCCGTCGAAGACCATTGGGACGGGCCGCTCGAAGGCCTCGTCGTCACGCGCTATGGCCATAATATGCCATGCAAGACGATCGAGGTGATCGAGGCGGGGCATCCCGTGCCGGACGCGGCCGGCATGGCCGGCGCCGCGCGTATCCTCTCAAGCGTGAAAGGGCTCACGTCCGACGATCTCGTGTTGAGCCTCATCTCCGGCGGCGCCTCGGCATTGCTCGCTTTGCCGGCGCAAGGCATTTCGCTCGCCGAGAAACAGGACATCAACAAGGCGCTTTTGAAATCCGGCGCGACGATCACCGAGATGAATTGCGTGAGAAAACATCTCTCGGCCATCAAAGGCGGCCGCCTCGCTGCGGCGGCGACGCCGGCACGCATGGTGACTTTGATGATTTCCGATGTGCCCGGCGACGATCCCTCCGTCATCGGCTCCGGCCCGACGGTCGCCGATCCGACGACGCAAGCCGATGCCTTGGGAATTCTGCAGAAATATAAGATCGACGTGCCAGCCTCCGTCAAAACCGTGCTTGATCTTCCGGCCAATGAGACACCGAAACCCGGCGACGCCTGTTTTGCGAAAAACGAATTGCGCATGATCGTGACGCCGCAAGCCTCGCTTGAAGCCGCCGCCGCGGTTGCGAAGGCGCGTGGCTATCAGCCGATGATCCTCGGCAATGATATCGAAGGCGAAGCGCGCGATGTCGCGCTCGTCCATGCGGCCATTGCGCGGCAGGTGGCGCGTTACGGCCAGCCGGGCTCAGCGCCCTTGGCCCTTCTGACGGGTGGCGAAACCACCGTCACCGTGCGCGGCAAAGGCCGCGGCGGCCGCAATGCCGAATTTCTGCTGGCGCTCGCCGTGGCACTCGACGGACACGCGGGCATTCACGCCATCGCGGGCGACACCGATGGGATCGACGGCACGGAAGACAATGCCGGCGCGATGCTCGCGCCCGATACGCTCGCTCGCGCCGCGGCACAGGGCGCCAATGCGAAGAGCTTTCTCGCCAATAATGACGGCTATAGCTTCTTCTCCGCACTCGGCGATCTTGTCGTCACCGGACCGACGCTGACGAATGTCAATGATTTTCGCGCGATCCTGATCGACAAGGCGGACTGACCGCGCCGGCACCTTTTAGAAAAACGAGGTCCGCCAGCTTAGCAGACGGACCTTTTAAATAGGCTGCGTTCAGCGGCACTCGACCGGACGATTGTCCTTCGCCGAAGACCGGCCTTCCTGCATCGTATAGACGATCTTATGCGTTTGCGGCTCGACGATGATGATCTCATTGTCGGCCATGATGTAATCATAGCCGCGGTACTGCGGCAGGATGGACACAACCTCGTCGGGCAACGGGTTGAAACGATAATGGTCCGGCACCATGCCGCCCACGCGAACGTCGAAGTCGGCCTTTTTGATATTCTCGACATGCTCGTTGCGCAAAGCATCCCGGATGCGGGTCTGCTTCTGCTGATCGATCGACGCCGCTTTGTCGCCTCCCGCGTTCATGTCTTTGCCGCGATTGGCTTCGGACTTATTGTCGTTCCTCTGCATGGATGGGTCTGAAGCCGAGCGGCCTGTCGTTTTGTCCTGGCGTTCGGCATTCTTCTTGTTCAGACGCTCATTATCCTGGCGCTCGGCGTTTTTCGCCGATCCGTTCTTACCGAAGGACTTTTGTTGGTCCTGCTGATTGGAATCGGCCTTCATATCCTTACGCGGTTGGGACTGCTGCATGTCCTCAGCGGCTTTTGGTTGGTTTTGCTGTTTGGCGTCATCGCTTTGAGCGGCACTGCGTCCAGACTTCGATTGGTCGTTCGGCATAGCTTGCGGGGCTTGGGTCTTTTGAAGAGCCGGAGCCTGCTTATCCTTGTCGGCTGGTGTCTGAGCGAAGACGGGACCGCCTACGAGCAAGAGCGCGAGTGCCGCGGATCCAAAAAGCTGCGCTTTCATCTTTTTCTCCTTGGTTAAAGATGATGCGCACTCAATGCGACTTCCGCCGATCAAGTTCCTCGTAAATTCACGGCACCGTGATTTGGCCCGAACGGCCTGCGGCCAAGCCATTTCATCGCATGTCTGGATGAATTCCCGCGCGGCTTGGCTAAAGAAAAATGGCAGGCGCTAGGGCCTGCCATTCACACGATCACATTATTGCGATCTCAATATTTCCGGACGAGCGGCGGCGGCGGCGGAGCCACCGGCGGCGGTGGCGGCGTCAGCGGCGCGAAGATCGCCGTCAGGATAGGCGTGATCGGATCGACGAAAACCGGCGGCGGCGGAACAGCCACGACCGGCCCAGGCGGCGGAGTGGAAAGGTCGGCCGCTTGCGCGGCGACGCCCCCGAAGAGCGCGATGAACGCGCCCGCAATCAAAATTGAACGCATTTAGTTATCCCCCTTGTAGCTAGGCACTAAAGCTTAACGAGGCCTGGGCGGGAGGGCAATCGGGTTTTCTCGGGTTTTCGGCTGTATGTTTTTGATTCATTCCAATGACATTGCCAATGACATCGGCGATGAGGATTTCATGCTCATGGCCGCGGCTGGCCGGAAGCAGAATTCCAAAATCGAAACGCTTTCGGGATCAATCTTTTCCTGCGTAGACATGATTCAAAGGCCCATGGCCCTTGCCGACGCTGAGAGCGTCCGCGCCTTTCAGCGCAGCCGTCAAAAAAACCTTCGCAGCCTTGATCGCCTCGATGAGATCGAGACCCTTGGCCAGATAGGCTGCGATCGCCGAGGAGAGCGCGCAGCCCGTGCCATGGGTGTTTTTGGTTGCGATGCGCGGTGCCGAAAACAGCGTTTCTCCCGCCGCATCGAAGAGAAGATCATCGGCGCTTTCGCCTTCGAGATGACCGCCCTTGAGCAGCACGGCGCGCGCGCCTTTTTCCAAAAGACTCGGTGCCAGCAGCCGCACCTCAGCGAGATTCAGCGGCAAGGCGCAATCGGCAAGACGCGCGCCTTCCGCGATATTGGGCGTGACCAAAGTCGCGAGCGGAAAAAGATATTTGACGAGCGCGGAAGGCACATCGCCTGCGCTCAGCGCATCGCCGCTTGTCGCGGCAAGCACGGGGTCGAGAACGATGGGACAGGCTTTGTGCCGCGCGAGTTCCTTTGCCACCGCTTCGACGATTTCGGCCGAGGGTAAAAGCCCGATCTTGATCGCCGCCACGTTTATGTCATCGAAGATCGTCGCAATCTGAAGCGCGACGAAATCGGCCGGCGGCACATGAACACCCGCGACGCCTTGCGTGTTTTGCGCAGTGAGAGCCGTGACGACGGCCATGCCATAGCAGCCGATCGCGGCAAAGGTCTTGAGATCAGCCTGGATGCCGGCGCCGCCGCTCGGGTCGGAACCCGCGATCGAAAGAACATTGGGGATCATGGCCTTGATAATCGCCTCGTCTTGATTTTGTTCCGGCGCGACCGAGTCTGGAACAAGACCACTCAGTCACCCTCCGCCATTCATCTCTTGGCGGCTAGCATGGCGAGCGGATCGCTTTAGTCAATGACGGCTCTTCGAGCCGCCGCCGAAGGCGGTCGCACGCAAACAAGCTTACGCAATCTGCGTAAGCTTGTTTGCGTGCGATCATTGACAAAAGCGACGCCGCCTCGCCGAAAATGCCCGCCATTGGATGAATGGGCTATCCCATGAATGACGAGTTGCCGCCGGTGCTTTTAGTACCAGTGCCTTAAGCCGCGAAGCCCGTTTCCGGCAGCGTGCGCATTCGTAGCCGCCGCTTATGATGCCGCTCGATCGGCCAGCCCAGAAGCCGGATCAGGCCCCAACCGACCACGAAGCCGACGAACGCACTCACAATGCCTTCCGTCGTCACCGGCACGCCCGGTTCGAAAGTCTCATAGGCCCGCCAGGCGATATAGGGATCGGCTTGCGTCGCAAGCTCCCAGACGCGCTTGACGTTTCCGGAGTCGGTATAGACCTGCGCCTGCCGTTGCAGCTTGTCGCGCCGAGCCACGATCTCGCGCATCTGGTCGCCGCGGCCTTGCACGAAAACATCGGGATTATGTTGAAGCCGCGAGATGCCTTCTGGCTCCGACAGGCCGCTCTGAGCGGCGTCTTGGTCGAAGCGCGCGATGATCGTGTTCAATTCGTCGATCGCGCCGCCGAGCCTTTGCCGATATTGCTGCGCATATTCGGGAAATTGCGCGCCAATGACGCCGAAGATCATCGCGAAAAACAACGCCAGCCGGCGAATGAGCATGATCATGGGGTTCCACCCGCAAAAGCCTGAAACCCATCATAGCACCAACGGTTCCTGAAGGCTTAGAGCATCGGGCCGAAAAGTGCGGCGGCGGAGCGGCATGCATCCTTAAGCGGGCATGGTCAGAAGACCGTCAAAACCTTCGGCCGAGCCGAAAAGCAGATGCCGCCCGTCCGCGTCCCAGGTCAAAGCCGTGATCGCGCCTTCCGGCGTTTCGCCGGGGCGATGCACCAGAAGTTCGGCCGCGTCCGTCAGGCGGCACAGCAAAACCCAGCCATCGTCATAACCGACCGCGAGGACGAGCGCTTTCGGGTGAAACGCGACCTGCGACACCCGCGATTCGCGCACGCCGCATTCATGCGGCGCCTTGTTCATCGGGCCTGTCTTTTCCTTGAACGGCCAGACGATGCAGGCATCGGCGCCTGAGGTCGCGAGCCAATACCCGTCATTCGACCAGGAAAGCGAGCGCGTCTTCGCCGGATAACCGCTCATGCGCATGTTCTGCTTGTCGGTGAGCCGCCAGCCGTGCAGCGCGTTTTCCTGCATCGAGGTGACGAGAAAGCGGCCGTCAGGCGACAGCGTCACATCGAGATGCGAGCCCTTCCATTCGTAAAGATCGAGCCCCGCCTCCGTATTCGGAAACCAGAGGCTTGCGCCATTATAATGCGCCATGGCGAGGCGATAGCCCTTGGACAGGAAGGCGAGACCGCGCACAGTCGAAGGCGCGGCGACGGATTTCACCTCTCCCTTGGCGCCGCGCGACCGCACCGTCTTGCCGCAGGCCCAGGCGATCGAGCCGTCGTCGCGCATGGCGAGCGCGTCGATCCAGCCAGTCTTCTCTTTGGCGATTTCGGTCGCCGTGCCATTGGCGGCGATCTCGACGACGCGGCCATCGTCGCCACCCGTGACGAGCGTGCGCTGTCCCTTCGCGACCGAGAGAATGCCCCCATCCGGATGCGCAGCGACGCGCTTTTCCTGGCCAATCTCGACAAGGACGACGTGCCCGTCGCCGAGAGCCAGCACCGGCGTGCGGCCGAGAAAAGCCGCCGCCGTCACATAGGCGCCGGCCTCGATCTTGGTGACATGCTGGGTGAGGGAAGAGGCTGTGTCGGTCGCGGCCATAATCAGTCAGATATCAGAAATAATCATAGATGTGCCGCATGATTGTCACGTGGCACAGGCGAGGAATCCGGCACGGATCTCATCTTCCTTCAAATGGCGGCCGATGAAGACGATGCGGCTGATCCGCTTCTCGTCCGGCTTCCATTCGCGCTGGAGATCGCCGTCGAGCATCATATGGACGCCTTGGTAGACGAAGCGCTTCGGCTCGTCCTTGAAGGCGAGAATGCCCTTCGAGCGCAGGATCGAGGGGCCTTCCTTCTGCACGTAATCATTGACCCAAGGTAGGAATTTCTCCGGATCGACATCGCCGTCGAGTGTGATCGACAGAGATTGCATCTCTTCGTCGTGATAATGCTTCAGGCCATGGCCGTGTTCTTTATGCCCATGGTCGTGGCCATGATTGTCATGTTTATGGTGATCGTGGTCGTGCCCATGATGGCCATGCTCATGATGATCGTGCCCGTGATCGTGCTCATCTTCTACGTTCAGGAAATCCGGCTCGATTTCAAGGATGCGCTGCAAGTCGAAGGCATTACGGTTCAAGACCGCGTCGAGCGGCACGGCGCATTTCGTCGTTTTATGCAGCTTGGCATAGGGATTGATCGCCCGGATGCGGCCTTCGACCTCGGCGAGTTCATCGGCACTTACGAGATCGGTCTTATTGAGCAAGATGACATCCGCGAAGGCGATCTGGTTCTTGGCTTCCGGCGCATCCTTCAGGCGCTCGGACAGCCATTTGGCATCGGCCACCGTCACAATGGCATCGAGGCTCGCCGCTTCCTTGACATCGGCATCGGCGAAAAAGGTCTGCGCGACCGGCGCCGGATCGGCGAGGCCCGTCGTCTCGACGATGATCGAGTCGAACTAGCCTTTGCGCTTCAACAGGCCCTCGATGATGCGGATCAGATCGCCGCGCACCGTGCAGCAGATGCAGCCATTGTTCATCTCGAA
>JAATEW010000113.1 GCA_015655535.1 Hyphomicrobiales bacterium
ATCGTGCTCGATGAAATATGCATCGCGCCTTTGGTGAGGCTCGCGAGAATGCCGCCGGCGCCATGTGTCACTTGCGTGACGGCTTCGTCATTGGCGAGCATGGTGAAGACCGCGTCGCCCTTGCAGGCCTCGGCCACACTTGCGGCGAGCTTCGCGCCCTCTTTGACAAGCGGCTCCGCCTTCGCCGCCGTGCGGTTATAGACGGTGACCTCATGGCCGGCCTTAATCAGGTTCGCCGCGATGCCGCTGCCCATTTGTCCCAATCCGATAAAGCCGACCTTCATCATTTCACCCCTTCAAGAAACTTAAGACGCATCACGTCGTATAAACGCATAAGTTGGCCGGCTGTTGCGTCATGTCAATTTGCGCTTTCGGTCATGGTTCGCCCCAAGACGGGACGCGCCACCCCGCTTCGCCCGTCGAGCCAATGAGAATAGACACTGAGCATGAGCGCGGCGACGGCCAAAGCCACGCTGATCCAGGCGAGACTGTCATAGGCCACGCCATGGGTCAGCGCGACTCCCCCGATCCAAGCGCCGCTCGCATTGCCGAAATTAAACGCGCCTTGATTGATGGTCGATGCCAAATTGGGCGCGAAGGTCGCCTCGTTCACCACCCGTATCTGCAAGGGCGATACAAGCGCGAAGACAAGCGCGCCCCAGATGAAAATCGTAATCGCGGCCGGCCAAACGGAAGCACTCGTCTTGGTGAAGAGAATAAGCACGAGGATCAGCATCGCGAATATGCCGATGACCGCGGGCATCAGCTTCCAGTCGCCGAGCCGCCCGCCGATGAAATTGCCGACGGTCAGCCCAACCCCGAACAAGAGCAGCATCAAGGTCACCGCATGCGGCGACATCCGCGTCACACTTTCAAGCAAGGGCGCGATATAGGTAAACGTGCTGAAGAGGCTCGCGGAAGCCAGCACGCTGATCGCCATGGCGAGGATCACCTGCCGGCTTGCAAGCGAACGCAGCTCATGGACCAAATGAACCTGCGGATTGGGAATGTCGCGCGGCAGCCGCGTGTAAAGCGCGACGCCCGCGGCAAGGCCTATCAGTACGACGGCGAAGAATGTGGTTCGCCAGCCGACCGCCTCGCCGAGCGCCGTGCCGAAAGGAACGCCGAGCACATTGGCAAGCGTCAAACCCGCGAACATCATGGCAATGGCCTGCGCCCTTTTGCGGACCGGCACGAGCGCCGCGGCGACAACCGAGCCGATGCCGAAAAAGGCGCCATGACAGAGCGCCGTCACGATGCGCGCCGCCATCAAAAGCCCATAGGTCGGCGCCAATGCGCAGAGGAGATTGCCGACGATGAAAACGCCCATCAGCAGGAGAAGCGTTTTGCGGCGATCCAAACTCGCCGTTGCAATGGCGAGGAAAGGCGAGCCGAAAGCGACGCTCAAAGCATAGCCCGTGACCAGAAGACCGGCTTGCGGGATCGTTACCGCGAGATCGCTGGCGACATCGGGCAAGAGCCCCATGATCACGAATTCGGTCGTGCCTATGCCGAAGGAGGCCAAGGCCAGCGCCAGGAGCGGCGCGCGGCTGTTTGTTTCTTGAGTGATGGTCATGAGCAATGATCGGCCGGCACTCTATGGCTCGATGCGCAATGCGCGACCTCGCGAAGGCGGCCAAGATCCCTTTGTTGAAGAGTCATAGTGAGATTGAGTCGTGAACGATACCTAGAGCGCCGCGCACGACAGGAAAATGGCTTTCGTGGCCTAGCCTCGCCTGCTCGCGCAATCTTTACCGCTTCGAACGCGACGCTTCTGTCGCAAATTCGCGCGCCAGAGCAAGCCAGGCGCTTGCTGCATGCGGCAAAAACGCGCCGCGACGCCAGATCAGAGCCATATGCCAATCGGTGCGAGGTTCTTTAAGCAAAATGCCGCGCACAGTCTCCGCACAGCGCTGCTTTGCGATCATGCGCGGCAAAAAAGCGACGCCGGCGCCGGCAGCGGCCAATTCGATGATGAAATCGATCTGGCTGCTGCGCGCCGCGACCGTTGGCTCGAACCCATGCTGCCGGCAGGCATCGAAAATGATTCTGTTGAGCGCGAAGCCCGATTCGAAAAGAATGAAAGGCATGTCTTTGAGCTGCGGCAGATCGATCGATTTTTGCCGCGCGAGCGCATGGCTGGCGGGAAGCAGAGCCATCAAAGGCTCGGTCGCAACATCCTGCCATTCGAAAGCATTGGACACGGGCAGAAGCGAGGCGGCGAGATCGATTTCGCCGGCGAGCAAAATCTCTTCCAGCCGGTCGGCGCCATGTTCGACGAGACGGATGCCGACGCCGGGATAGCGGCTGCGATAGGCGGCGAAAAGCGGCGCGAATAAAGTGCTGCTGCCGATCGGCGGAAGGCCGAGCCGCAAAGTGCCACGCTTCAAGCCGCGCAATTCGTCAAGCTCGGCGACGAGATCGTCACGCTCAGCCAGCATTTTGAGCGCACGCCGGTAAACGATCTCGCCCGCCGCCGTAAGCGTGCTGCGGTGGCCGTTGCGGTCAAGCAGAGGAACACCGAGTTCGTCTTCGAGCTGCTTTACCGCCTTGCTGACGGTCGATTGCGTCGCAAACACCGCCTTCGCGGCTTGCGAAAAGCCGCCTTGGCGGATGACTTCGACGAAGGCACGCAAGGTTCGAAGCTCCATCATTATTCCATATCAGAATATATCTTATGCAATCAATTCATTTTACGAATGCTTGGCCGCGACCTAGATCTGAGCGGAAAGAGGTCGCCGATGTCTCCCCGCAAGCTTGCCATATGTCTCCGGCTGTTCGTTCATCGCAGCCGGCTCACCCAGATCGGCCTTATCCTCGGCCTCTGGTTTGTCGGCGATGGATTGGCGCGGCTCACGCATCTGCCGGTCCCCGGCGGGATCATCGGCATGCTCATTCTGCTGGGGTTGATTGCAAGCGACCGGATCAGCCTTTCGAGCACGCGGCGCGGCGCCAATTGGTTTCTCGCCGAAATGCTTTTGTTCTTCGTACCGGCCTGTCTCGCCGTGCTCGCGCATCGCGAGCTCTTCGGTCTCACCGGCCTGAAGATTCTCACCGTGATTCTCGCGGGCACGTTGAGCGTGATGTTGACGACCGCCCTCGTCGTCGAAACTTTTTATCGCTGGAAATTGCGCGAGGAGATCGCACCATGAGCATGCTCGCGCCGGTTTGGACTAATGGCTTCGCGCAGGCGCTTTTTTGGTCTGTCCTGACGATCGGATTCTATCTTGCCGCGAAGAGGCTTTACCGCCGCTGGACCTATTGGTGGATCAGCCCGCTCGTGCTGGCACCTGCCCTGCTGATCGCAGCCGTGTCCATCATGCACACGGGCTATCCCGATTATATTCGCGGGACGTCTTGGCTCGTCGCTCTGCTCGGACCGGCCACGGTTGCCTTCGCCGTTCCGATCTACGAGCAGCGCGCGTTGATCAAATCCTATTGGCCGATCCTTATGATCGGTGTGGTCGCCGGCAGCGTCACCGCCATGCTGACCGCCTGGGCGCTCGCAAATGCCCTCGGGCTCGACCGGACGCTCGAATTAAGCCTTCTGCCGCGCTCGATCAGCACGCCCTTTGCCATGGCGGTCTCGGGCGACATCGGCGGCCTCCCCGATCTGACAGCCCTCTTCGTTCTGATCACCGGCGTTTTCGGCGCGGCAGCAGGCGAAGTGCTGCTCGCGAAGCTCCCCATCCGCTCGACATTGGCGCGCGGCGCGCTGTTTGGCACCGGCGCTCATGCCGCGGGCACGGCGAAGGCGCACGAGATCGGCCGCGAAGAAGGTTCGATCGCAGGCCTCGTCATGGTGCTCATGGGGCTTTGCAATGTTCTCGCGGCGCCCGTTCTCGCCTATTGTCTCAATCCATGAGCCCAAAAAGCGCCAAGCCAGCTAAAAGCCGCAAGGCTTCCGCGCGGTCGAATCCGCGCGGCGGATTCGAGGAGCTGCCTGCGCATAAGGCCTATCGGTTTCTTGAAGCCGGTCCGATCGTGATGGTCACAACCTCCGATAAGGGCAAGCCCAATATCATGACCATGGGCTTTCATATGATGATCCAGCATGACCCGCCGCTGATCGGCTGCGTCATCGGACCTTGGGATCATAGCTACAAGGCGCTGTGCGAAACCGGCGAATGCGTGATCGCGATCCCGACCGTCGATCTCGCGACAACCGTCGTCGACATCGGCAATTGTTCGGGCGCGGACATCGACAAGTTTTCGACCTTTCGCCTCACCGCCCTGCCCGCGCAAGACGTCGCCGCGCCACTGATCGCGGAATGCCTAGTCAATATCGAATGCAAAGTCGCCGACCGTGCGCTCGCCGGCCGCTACAATCTCTTCATCCTGGAGGCAGTGCGGATCTGGGTCGACCCGAACCGCAAGGAACGCCGCACGATGCACCATAATGGCGACGGCACCTTCACGATCGATGGGCGGACGATCAATCTGCAAGAGCGCATGGTGCTCTGGAAGCAGTTTCAGGATTGAGCATCAGCCATCAAGGCGTTGCCTTGACCAAATTCGCCATCACCATCTCATAAGGCACCATGCCGATGACAGACTCGTGGAAGCAAGCCGGCACGTGACGGCAGGTTTTCTTGAGATCACGCCGCCAGCAATTCCGCTTCGAGCGCGGTGAAGTCGATCACGAAGGACGCTTGCGGCTCGACCTCCATCGGAATTTCGATCAAGGGCGCCGTGCCGCCCAAATCTTCGACGGGACCCAAATCCTCGCCGAGGTCGGCCAGCACCAGCACAGGCTCCTCGTCGATAACCGGCACGGAGTTCTCTTGCATCTGATCGAAGACAATGGCGGGCGCAACCGGCATCTCCTGCAAGAATGTCGGCGTATCGAGACGCGCCTCTTCGCGCGCGGCCTCTGTCTCGAAGCGCCGCAGCACCGCGAAGAGCTTGTCGGTCAGCGCAGTGTTCGGGCTCTCGCAAGCCGTCAAAACCCGCTCGACCATCTGACGCGACAGACGCGCCGAGTCTGGATAGTCATGGCCGCAGACGCGCAAAGCTTCGAGCGCGGCACGAAACGCCGGCAATAATGTCTCGGGCAGGCCCGCCCTGCGATAGAGCGCCGCGAAACCGGCCGACATGCAGTCTCCGGCAAGACCGCGGACGCGGCTCATCGCCAGGCCGGATAATTCGCAAAGCGCGGCTTCGAACAGGCTCACATTGCCCGAGAGCAGCGCGCGCAGCACAAGGCCCGCCGTCAATTGTCCGGAGGCGCGCAAATGCGCGACAAGTTTTTGCGGCCCATTGGCTTGCGCTTCGCTCGACACCGCGATGATGACATTGGCCTTCTCGCGCGCCTCGCGCGCCGCCCGCTCAGCCCGCTCAGTCGGCATCCAATTGCAATTGGTGACGAAGGCAAAGAGCGTCTTCGATGTCGCCGCGACAATATCCGATAGCAGAGCCGCGGGAAGATGCGGTCGCGACAGCAGTGCCTCGCGCATTTCGCCGTCGTCGCCGAACCGTTCGACCATCCGGTGCATGGAAAATTCCGGCAGATCGGCGCCGGGATTGATGGCAAGCGAGATCGCGGCCTCGCGCCCGCCCACTTCGGCAATGGCGGCGGCGACAGGCGCCGAAAGACGCGGCCGAAGCGCTATGGCCGATTGCGCGAAAGCATCGCCGATGGCGGCGCAATCGATCCGTTCGGAATCGCTCAGCAAAGGCGAGCGCCCGAGCACGATCGAGGAAATGTCGGATTGGTCGTCGGCGAGCGCGAGAACGATATGATGCGGCGCCTCCGCGGCGCTCGCAAAACTTTCGGCAAGCGCCCGGCGGACAAGCGGCGAAGCATCGTCCAGCAGGCTCGTCAAAGCCTGCTCGGCCTCCTGCCTCTCCTCATCGCCGAGATCCGCGTAAAGATAGGCCCTTGCCAGAGCGCTCGCCCCATCAGCCCTTTGGCTGGCCGATGCGGTCTGCACCCATTGCATGAATTTCCGGACGATCATGTCGCGACTCCGGCGAAGCCACCTCGGCTTCGCGCGGTATGAGTTTCCGCGAACATGGTAAATGATGCTTTAAGACCGCCGGCTCAGCTCAAGTCCCACGGCTGAAGTTCTCGTTTTAATGCATGATCTTGTGAGATCAGGCTCTTCGTTCTCGCATCATCTTGATCCGAAAAGTCTGCACCTTTTCGGGACGATGCTCTAAAACCTGGTCACGATGTCGGCGATCACCGGGCGCGGCCGGTCATCGCGTGGCCCCGGCGGCTTTCCGATATGGATGAAGCCCGCGATCTTTTCATTGGACGCCAGACCGAGCAACGCCAGAACCACCGGATCATAGGCATACCATTCGGAGAGCCAGACGGTCGCAAAGCCCAGCGCATTGGCGGCGATCGTCAGATTCATGCAGACGGCGCCGCAGGTCATCACCTGCTCCCATTCCGGTATCTTTTCATGCGGTCCGGCGCGGCAGACGACCGCGATCACCAGCGGTGCCAGCGCCAAACGTTTGCGCTCTATGTCGAGTTTGACCTCGTCGGCTTCGGGATGCGCCTTGGCATAGATGTCGGCGATGATCCGGCCGGCGCGATGGCGAGCCTCGCCTTCGAACAGAATATAGCGCCAGGGTACGAGTTTACCGTGGTCCGGCACGCGCGAGGCGATTTTAAGCAAGGACTCGAGCTCTTGCGCGCTGGGGCCGGGCTCGGCGAGGCTTGCTGCCGGCGCGGACCGCCGTGTGGCGAGAAGTTCCAAGGTTTCATTCATGCCAAGTTCACGCGTTCCATGCGAAAAGATGCCAGATAGAACAGGGCTTTCTCCGGCATGGCAAGCCTCTTCCGGGTCTCCTCGATGCCTTGAAATGGTCACCATGCAAAGGGATTAGGCGCAGGGTTTTCCGGTTGGGCAGGACAGCGCCGCATTCATGAGAGATTTTCCGTCGAAACAGAGGCCGGACACCCCAGCGGCTCCGGCCAAGAAAATAATGCGTGACGGCTCCCGCCTCTTATGCCTTAAAAACAAGCTTCGACTTGGTTTTGACCTAGGTTTCGATGAAGCGGGTGCCGTTTGGGGGGAAGTCGCCGGATTTTTTCAAGTCAGCACCTCGATGCGTTTCCGTCTTGCCGGCAGCGGCATTGTTCCCTTGCGTAGCCCCATTTGCCGATGACGCTTCTCGACACAGCCGTATCCCCCGCAGCGCCCCTCACCGGCCGGTTGCAGCCTTCCGCCGAGGCGGCGGCGCGTGCCCATGCCTGGACGCGGCCTGCGGCCTTGCTCGCAATCGCGAGCCTGTGCGGCCTCGCGGGAGCCGCCTTTGCCTGCTGGCTGGCAACCGGCGCTGTCGTCCCATGGGATTCCAAAAATCATTTCTATCCCATGTTCCGCTTTCTCGCCGACGCCTTGCAGCACGGCGAAATCCCACTCTGGAATCCGTATCATTTCGCCGGCCACCCGTCGGCCGCCGATCCGCAATCCTTGATCTTCACGCCGAGCATGGTGCTCTTCGCGCTTGCCGCGCCGCATGCGTCGATGCAGGCCTTCGACGCGGTCATCCTGTCTCACCTGCTCTTCGGCGGCTTCGGCGTTCTCTGTCTCTTCCACAAGCGCGGCTGGCACCCGGCAGGCGCGGTGCTCGCGGCAATCGTCTTCATCCTGGGCGGCGTCGCCTCGTCCCGTCTGCAGCACACCGGGATGATCATTTCCTATTCGTTCTTTCCCTGGGCGCTCTGGGCTCTCGATCTTTCTCTGGAGCGGCGCTCTTATAAATTCGCAGCGCTCTTCGGTCTTTTCGCGTGTCTGATGGCGCTTGGCCGCGATCAGGTCGCCTTCCTTCTGGCCCTGGTTCTGATCGGCCGCCTGATCTGGCTGACGGCAGCGTCTGGAGATATTCTCGCCTATGTGAAGACCCGCGCCGGCGTGATCGCGCTGATGGGCGCGATCGTGCTTGTCGTGATGGCCGCACCGACCCTGCTGACGATGCAGTTTCTCGGCACATCGAACCGTCCCGGCATTTCCTATGGCGTCGCCGCCGCGGGTTCGCTCGCGCCGGTCAATCTCATCACGCTTTTCGCGCCGAATTTCTTCGGCTCGCTCGATTGGGCCTATGATTATTGGGGCCCTGGCTACGAGACCATGGCCGAGGCGGATTGGACCGACCGCGCCGTCAATTATCTTTTTATCGGCACCGTTCCGATCCTGCTCTTCGTCTGGCACGGATTGGCGGGCGGACGCATTTTCGCACGCAGCCTTCGTTTTTGCATCGCGGTGACCCTCGCCATGATGCTCTATGCCGTCGGCCGCGAGACGCCGATCTTCGCCTGGGCCTTCGACTATTTCCCCGGCGTGTCGCTCTACCGGCGTCCGGCGGATGCGACTTTCGTCGTCAACATCATGCTGGCTTTGACGAGCGGCTATCTTCTGCATCGTTATATCGAAGACGGACTTCCCTCCATCGCGCGTTTCCGGCCGCGCTGGCTTGGATTTATTCTGCCTGTCGCGGTGGGCGGCGCCGTCGCCGCCTTGTTCGGGCTCGGGCTCGCCTTTTCGCTGGCGCAGAAACACGCGCTCGTGTCGCTGCGCGAACTTGCAATCAGCGTGGCGCTGATGATTTGCGCGGCCGCGATCCTCGTTCTTTTGCGGTCGCGCCGCCGCCGCGCGCTCGCAGCCATTCTCCTCGTCGCCGCAACGGGCGCCGAACTGATCTGGCGCGATGCGGCCTCATCGCTCAATGCCGAACCCGCCAGCCGCTATGGCATCTATGCGCATCTCTCGCCCGGCGACGCCCAGGGCCTCGAAATCCTGCGGCAGGACATCGCCAGCAAAGTCGCCGAGGGCGATCATCCGCGGATCGAAGTTCTTGGTCTCAGCGGCGCCTGGCAGAATGCCTCCATGGTGCTGAAGTTTGAAAATACGCTCGGCTATAATCCGCTGCGCATTTCCGATTATGAGCGCGCGGTGGGGCCCGGCGAGAACGCCGAAGATCCTTATCAGCGGCATTTTCCCGGCACGTTCCGCGGCTATAAATGCATGCTCGCAGCCCTGCTCGGCCTCGAATATCTCGTGCTCGACCGGCCCTTGACCAATCTGCCGCGGCATTTCCCGAGACCGTCGCGCATCCAACAGCTCTATGTCGGCAATTCCATGTATATTTATAAGCTCGGCAAGGGCGCGCCCCGGACCTATGTCGCGACCAAAATCAAGCCCGCCGACAATGAAACCGTCATCGACGAATCCACCCTGCCCAATTTCGACGTGTCGAAAGAGGCGCTTATCGATGGGACAAGCCTCGGCGATCTCTCAGCCTCGCTTCTCGATTCGAGCGGCGGCCCGGCGCATACGCAGGCGGCCATCACGCATTACGCCGATAATGTCGTGACGATCGATGTGACGACCGATCAGCCCGGCGTCGCCGTGTTGCACGATCTCTTTTATCCGGGATGGGAAGCGCGCGTGGACGGGTTTAAAAAGCCAATCCTGCGAACCAACATTCTCTTCCGAGGCGTCGAAGTTCCGCCGGGCCATCATACGGTCGAATTTTCCTTTCATCCTTTATCCATGGCCAATCTGAGCGCCGCCGTCTCCGGGCTATTGCATAAAGATGACGAGTAGAGACACAGGGCTTCGCCACCAGCCGTCATCGAGTCTGACGTCTTCGCTCATCAACTGGGCTCTGATCCTTCTTCTCAATCTGGCGAGCCTGAGCTCGGCCGCGGCCGATCCCGCCTCTCCCTTCGGAAATCCCAGCGCTCCAGCGCCAGCGGCGCCGAATACGCGTTTCGGCGCGCCTTTCGACGCGAGCCAAGGCGCCCTTCACCTCACCGCCGTTCTGACAACCAATGACCCACAGCCGATCCGTGCCGGGCTCAAATGGCGCGTCTTCAACGAAACCCCGGAACAGGACTCGTCACACAAACTCGTCGCCGAATCCTCGGATGCGACGCCGACGCTTCCCCTGCCCGACGGCGCCTATATCGTTCACGCCGGACTCGGCCTTGCGGGCGTCACCAAACGCGTGGTGATTAACGGACAGGTAATCAGCGAAAAACTGGTGCTGAACGCAGGCGGCCTGAGGATCGTCGGACTTTTGGGCGATGTGCCGATCAATCCGACCAAATTATCGATCGCGATCTATGTGCCCGAACGCGGCAATTCGGAAGCCAAGCTCGTCTTCACCAATGCCAAGGCAGGCGACACCATCGGGCTGCCCGAGGGCAATTATCATGTCGTCTCGACCTTGCTCGACACGGCGACGAGCGGCAGCGCCAATGCGACCAATTCCGTCGTCGGCGCCGACCTGCGCGTGCAGGCGGGCAAGCTGACCGACACGACTTTGCGCCACCGCGCCGCCGTCATGACCTTGAAACTCGTCGGCGGACCCGGCGGCGAAGCCATGGCCAATACAGCCTTCACGATCCTGACGCCCGGCGGCGACGTGATCCGCGAATTGATCGGCGCCTTTCCGTCGCTCGTTCTCGCCGAAGGCGAATATGTCGCCATCGCGCGGCACGACAACAAGACCTATCAAACGAACTTCAAAGTCACGTCGACGCTCGATCGCGATGTCGAAGTGATCATGAAATAGTCCCGAAATCATCGTGCAACACGCTCTGGCAACACTTGCAGAGATCGGCTTTGCCAGCGAAACTGCGCTCTGCCATTCTCGGACCCGCCATGAAATTCCTTCTCCTGCTCATTCCCTGTCTGCTCGCGATTCTGCCGATCGTCTATAATCTGATCGAGCCGCGGCTTTTCGGCTTTCCGTTTTTCTATTGGTTTCAGATCCTGCTGATCCCGGCGTCGTGCCTGACCATTTACATCTTTCATAAGCAAGCCGGCCGATGATCGATCATCTCAACTGGCCGGCTACGCTCGTCTTCATCGGCTTTTTTGGATTGGTGACCGTGCTTGGCTTCTTCGCCGCGCGCTGGAAGATCGCGGATCTCAACGATCTCGCGGAATGGGGCCTCGGCGGGCGTCGCTTCGGTCCGGTGATCTCCTGGTTTCTGATCGGCGGCGATCTGTACACTGCCTATACGATCGTCGCGGTTCCGGCCGTGGTCTATGCGATCGGCTCTTATGGGTTCTTCGCCATACCCTATACGGTTTTGATCTATCCGCTGCTCTATCTGACCTTTCCTCGGCTCTGGTCGGTCGCGCATCGCAAGAATTACATGACCGCCGCGGATTATGTCTTCGGGCGCTATAATCATCGCGGCCTGGAATTGGCGGTGGCCATCACCGGCCTTCTCGCCACCATGCCCTATATCGCGCTGCAGCTCGTCGGCATGGAAAAGGTGATCCAGGCGCTTGGCTTCGAAGGGCAAGGCTGGCTGGCGCATCTGCCGCTCACCATCGCCTTCATTATCCTGGCGCTCTACACTTATACGAGCGGGCTGCGCGCGCCGGCCATGATCTCCTTCGTGAAGGATATCATGATCTACATTTTCGTCATCGCCGCGATCATCGTCATCCCCGCGGAGCTCGGCGGCTATGGCGCGATTTTCGATGCGGCCGGGACGGTTCTCGACGCGAAGGCTGCGGCTTCCGGCGGTAAGGTCGCGGCCGGGCTCTTGCTCAGCCCTCAGCAGATGGCGCCCTATGCGACGCTCGCCATCGGCTCGGCCATGGCGCTCTTCATGTATCCGCACGCGATGACCGGGCTCTTATGCGCGTCGAGCGCCTCGACGATCCGCAAGAACGCGATCGCTCTGCCCGCCTATTCGGTCCTGCTCTGCTTCATCGCGCTGATGGGCTATATGGCGCATGCGGCGGGGATCAAAGTCGACAATCCGCAAGACGCGGTCCCGCAGCTTTTCCTGAAAATGTTTCCGGCCTGGTTCGCCGGTTTCTGTTTCGCGGCGATCGCCATCGGCGCGCTTGTACCCGCCGCCGTGATGTCGATCGGCGCTGCCAATACGTTCACGCGCAATGTCTGGAAACCTTTCGTCGATCCGGCGATCGGCCCGCGTCAGGAAGCCTCCCTCGCCAAACTGATGTCGCTTGTGGTCAAGGTCGGCGCCCTGGCGGTGATCTTGTTCATGCCGACGAAATTCGCGCTCGATCTGCAATTGCTCGGCGGAGTCTGGATGATCCAGATTTTTCCGGCCGTGATCTTCGGGCTCTTCACACGCTGGTTTTCCGGCTGGAGCCTGTTTACCGGCTGGTCGACAGGCATGATTTTGGGCACCTGGCTCGCCTGGGGCCCTGCGGCCTGGGTGCCGGTACACAAGCTCTTCGATACGGATATCTCGATCTATAATGGCTTGATCGCGCTTGCTGCGAATATCGTCGTCGCCGCGGTTCTCGCGGCGCTTCTGCCGAACACGGCGCCGGACGAGACGGAAGCCGCGGACTACGAAGATGCTGCGGTGAGCAAGGCGACGGCGTAAGTTCTGACGCGAGGATGCATGAAGGATAATGTCGCGGCGAGTGCCAGCAAAGTTCCGGAAGTCACCATCGCCTTCTGGCTCATCAAAATTCTTGCAACCACTCTCGGAGAGACCGGCGGCGACGCCGTCTCCATGACGATGCAATTAGGCTATGCTCTCAGCACGGCAATTTTCTTCTCGTTCTTCATCGTCACGGTGGCAGTGCAAATCTCTGCGAAGAGATTTCACTCCTTCCTTTACTGGGCCGTGATCATTGCGACGATCACAGCCGGCACGACCATGGCGGATTTCGCAGACCGCTCTCTCGGCGTCGGCTACATCGGCGGATCGCTCGCCCTCTTCGCGCTCTTG
>JAATEW010000348.1 GCA_015655535.1 Hyphomicrobiales bacterium
GCTGGTTCGGAAAATTCTCGATCAGCATGCCGCAGGTGCGGCTATTGCCTATGTCGAGCACGAGATCGACATTGACCGGCTTAACCGTCGGCTCGCTCGACACCGTATCGATCAATTTGATGCGCGGAACCGCGACAAAGGCATCAAGCAATTGGATGAAGGAAACGTAGCGCGCCGCATGTTCGAGCGTCTCGCGATCTTCGGGGCGCAAAGCGCGGCCGCCCCTTTGCGCTGTCTTGAAGGCGATGAAGAGTTCGTCCACCCAGCGGTCGACCCATTCCTGATAGTCGATCTGATCGTCCCCGATCGTGCGCGGATCGGAGAGAAAGGCCGCTATGTCGCGGAAGAGATAGGCGAGCGCGAATTCCTGTTCGGCGAAAGCGTCCTGCGGGCTCGGCGCGACATAGGCGCGATTGGGACGCCGCTCCAACAATTCCGTATCGAATGCGAAGACGGCGCGATGCGTCGCGCCCGACTCCGGCTTTTCCTCGATCGGCGAGACGCGGACGCGGCACCAATTGGTCGGGCCCTGATGGAAGAGGTCGCGTCCCCAAGCGTCGCGTCGCGGCTGAACGGCAAGAAAAGGCACCGGCACCCATTGTCCGAGAAAAGGCTCCAAGGCCTTTTGCTTGGAGAGATCGTAAGCGGCATCCGCGCCTTGCGCTTTGAACGGCGGGTCCGCATCGAAATCATCGTCGTTCCAGCCGGGGCGCAATTCCACCGGATAAGTGCCGTCCGGCCCGATCTGCTCAACGCGTTTATGCTCGATGAAGGGGCGCGAAAAACGCGGTCCCTCGTCCAGATTGAACTCAAGAGCGAGAAACTGGATTCCCGAATGCGGGACGATTCGGATGATCTCGGCGTTGGCACGGCTCGTCATATATCGCCTCTTACTCAGAGATAACTTGTCTGATCGGATCGTCGAGTCCTAAGACGCATAAGCCCGATGGGCATAAGTGTTAGGCCGGACATCGGCGCATCCGATCGAGAGAAGCCGCTCCGCGCTCCTCATAATCGACAAAGGGTCTCAACACTGTTTGAAAAGTCACATCGCTCACCTGCGAAAATTCACGACCTGCATGGGCGTTCTCGGTTGCTGAATTTCCCCCTTATATTCGCGCTGGCCTGTCGGATTGCGAATAATCACGTTGAAGGGGATGTTGCGCGTCGGCAGTTCGTAACGGTCGAACAAGACGACTTCGACGCGATAGTCGCCGGCCGGCGGATCGTCCTGCCAGCCGATATGCTCAACGGGATTGTCGATCGCCTCGCTTTTCTTCGAATTGCGATCGATGTCGAGTATGCCGCCGCAGCCTGACCGGCTGCCGTAGAATATATGCCCATCGGCGCAAAAGACGTGAAGGTCGAGGTCTTCGCGTCCGTTCCAAACGAGCGTGATATCGAATTTGCTGTTGGTCGATACATTCGCTTGCTGGACGCGTTCCTCCGCATCTTTGAGGCTTGGAGGATTGCCTTGCGGGTTGTCCAAGAGGCTGTCTTTTTGCGGCCCGGCGCAGGCGCCGCGATTTTGCGCGACTTGCAGTTCGGCGGCGGCGATCGCATCGCGCAAAGCCGCGTTTTTAACGCGCTCTGCGGCGAGATCGGCTTTTTCCGCATAGCGGCACTGATCCGAAAGGCCGGAGGCAAAAGGCAGGTTCAATCCGCAGGCTGGAAGCAGCGTGTAATAGGCGAGCAAAACGAGGACGGTGAAAAGCGCCCATAAGAGTGCGGCTGGCCAAAGTGGCCCGCGCGGCACGGCAACGGGCGCGGCGGAAGCAGGCGCCATCGCGGCGGAAGAGGCTCCGATACCCGGACCGCCCAGTGCAACGGCTCCATTTGGCGCGGCGCCAGCACCCGTCCCGGCACCATCCGAGGGACCGCCGATCGGCCGGTTGCTTGAACCGATGATTGTCGCGCCTGCGCCATCGCCAAGCAGACTCGCATCCGAACGGCGTTTGACGAAACGCTGAGCGCCCGGCTGCGCGAGCACGTCGGCAGCGCGTCCCCAAGCCGTCAGAACCGGTTTGCCGTCCGCCAGCCAGACATGCGCCCTTTCATCCGGAACCGCGAGAATCGTGCGCAAGGCGGCTGCGAGCCGCAGGTTCGGATCGCCGCCCTGCGCTTCGGTCTGCGCGGCGAATTTCTGGATGTCCCGCAGGAGCGCGTCGAGCCTTGCGAGCAATCTGTCCTGCTCGTCCTCGCTCAACCCGCCGATCGGCTGCGGATCATCCTGCGATGTGATGTGCCAATGAGTCTGACCCCGCAGATCATCATGAATAGGCTCGGCGAGAAGCCCAGCCGCCTCGGACGACACGCCGCGCGCCAAGACTTCGGTGAGCCGGTCCCAGGTTAGACCAGGCCCGAGTTCCGGCGGCGGCAGATCGCGATCATTGGTCGTGCAGACACGAACGCTATACATGGCTCCCGCCTATTTCGGCGCTTGCGGCGGCGGCGCAATTGGTGACGGCGGCGTTTGCGCGACGGTGGGGCCATTCGCGCACGGGCCGTCCTCGCTCTTGAAACTGATGTTGCGGTCCTTGAGAAAGCTGCTCAGAATCGACGCATCCTGCGCGACATTGGCCTGCTGCGGGCCATCCTCGGGACGTATGTCCCATGAATTTATGCCATCGAGGCGGCCGCAGGCATCGACGAGCGGACCGCCGCTGTGCCCCGGCGCCAATTGCATGTCGTGCAGGATGATCGGCAGCGCATCCGATCCCGACTTGATGATATTATTGACGCGTCCATAGCGCATGTCAGGACTTGGCATGGTGACATCGGAGGACTTGGCCGCATTGGGCTCGTTCGGATTTTCCGACAGCTTGCGGACAAAATTGTCGAAGGCCACATCCTTCTCGGTGATGAAGCCCGGAAAGCCGGCGATATAGACCGTCGACAATTTGGCGGGCGTCGAGCCGAGCGCGAGCGAGGTCCGGTTCGCGGCTGGCTCGATTTCAAGCACGGCCAGATCGACATTGATCGAATTGTCTTCCTTTTTAGGGGCCGATATCGCGACAAGGCGGGCACGCTTGACGCCGCCAAGCGATCGGCTCGCGACGACAATCGCGCCGTCTTTGCTGTTTTCGACCACATGCCGATTGGTGACGATGTTGCGGTCGTTGATGAAAAAGCCCGTGCCCTGCGTGCCGCTATCCTCGGTCTTCGCCGCGAAGACCAGAACGGTCGCGGCGTCGAGCAGGCTTGCGATCGTCGCGGAATCGGGCAGGTTCTTATTGGCCTGTCCAGGCAAAGGCACCTGATCCGGAGGCCGTGGCAGAAGCTCCATCTTCGACGGAGAATCGCCGGGCCCAACGCCAGGAACCTGCACGAGCGGATCGCCCGCCCGGCACACACGTTCATGCGCGACCGTTTGCAGGGCTTTGAGCTGCACTTCTAAGGATTCATTGCTCGCGTGCAGTCTTTCAAATTCCAGCGCCTCATGGTCGGCGGCGCCTTTGGCAGGAAATTTCAAAACGCCCGGCAAGAGCAAAATGATCAAACCGATAACGGCAATACCGCAAGCGATGAGCGGCGCGAGCCATGGCCCGGGCCCGCCCGATGCGGCCTGAACCGGCGGCGGCACGAGCGGCGGTGGCGGCGGGGATGCTCCCATATGCGGCGCAGGATCAGTCACGGCGGGTTTCTCCGGAATGGGCGAGGGCGGCGGCTGCAGGACTTTCGTTATCTCATCGCGATCGGGCGGCGCTTGTGCCTCCACCGGCGTGGACGCCTCTACGGGAGGCAGACTCAAACTCGGCGCGAAGCGGCCAAGCGTACGGGCGAAGTGATCGTTGCGCGCCAGAGGCTCGTCCGCGACGCCGGCCGGCAGAAAGCCCCAATCGACAAAGATCGGCTCGCCGCCGACCGAGATGATATCGGAAGGCGCCGCGATGTTGAGCCAGGTTCCAAGCGCCGCGCCGATGCCGCGGTCGCGCAGCGCGGGCGAAAGCGCCTGAAGCCGTGCCGCCAATTTCTCGGCCACGGGCCTATGCGCGATCTCATCGATGGAATCGAGCGCGATGACCGCGCCTTCAAAGGCGCAATACCAGGATATCGTCGTCGCTATGCGCGCGCCGCCGCCGGGCAGAACCGGCTCGGCGAAAAGCGACGCGGCCTCGCGGCCGGCCAAGGCTTCGACGCGATCGATCAGCGCGCGATAATGATTGACGGCCGGAGCCCCGCCGATCCGCGCCGGTTCGCGTCCCGAAATATCCGTGCTGCAAACGAAATGGCGATTCTCGCGCATGAATTTTCCGGCGACGTCGGCCGATCAAACGACGCTTCACGTTGCAATTGGTTTCGAAGCGGCACTCTATAGACTCGATCCTGCGATGACCAAGTGACTAAGTACACATAGTCTCGATTGACGGCGTTTTTCTTTCGCAAGATGAGGCACGAAGATCGCTATGCGCGGCCGAAGATGCCATCGCAAGACACTCAAGGATCTCCTATGACAATTAAATGACGATACCCCTGGATCAAGGCGTAGCATAGACTTAAGGCCTTGCGCGCCAAAGGTCCGCAGGGCCTAAGACATATGACAATTTTATAACAACGGCTGAAAGCGCCGCCGTCGTGAGAGCGTGACAGCGGCCATCTAGTTATATATGCGACAGCATTCGCTGGGAGATAAGAGATGCGCTTGCGAGTGTTGGACGATCTTCGCCCAGGCTACGCTCAACTGGCATTCGATGGTCCACTGACCCAACCGACGCTTCATCTGTCGGTGCGTTCCCAGCAGGAGGGCAGCTTTCTTGGGCCGGATGGTTCGTGGCAGAAATCGGCGCATTTCTTCACGGCATCGCGCATCGAAGGCGATGCGCATTCGGCACTCTATCGGGTTGGCCCCGAGATCGTGAATCATCTGCGCGAACTCGACACTGTCGAATTCGCAAGCGACGACGGCTCTCTGCGTCTGGAGACGACGTGGGAAAATGCCGTCCCGCAAATGCCCAAAACACCCGGAGGGCGCCCCGGACATTCGTTCTATGGCGTGCAATCGCAGCCCTTGGAATCGCCTGAGATGTTCACGCCTCCGCCTGCCCCTCCAGCAGTCGCGCCTGAGCCTGAGCCTGAGCCGCCGCCGCCGCAAGATTTCGCGGCGGAGGAAGAACCCGAGCCGGAACCTCAAACCTCCATGCCGCCGCCCATGCGGGAGGAAAACACAGATCAAGAAACGCGCGCGGATACGCGGCGTTCAAAGCGCGAGTCCGGTGGAACCGGTGGCGGCTCCGGCCAGCGCGGATTTCTTCTGCCTTTGCTCCTGGGTCTCATCTTTTTGGCAGGCGCCGGTTTCGCCGCTTATAAATTCGTGCCTTGCGACTGGCTGCCTCAGGGCTATTGCCCGGTCGACAAGAATGAAGTCGATGCGTTGCAGAAAGCCAGGGTCTGCGCTTTTTATAAGTCGCAAGGCGGCCTTGATTGCGAGGTCGCCAAGGATTGTATCGAGCCTTACATCACGGCTTACCCGAAAGGCCCATCGCGGCCAGAGCTCGAAGCGAAAGCCAAGACGTCCAATGATGTCTGCAAGCAAATGGTCGATACGGCGCAAACCGCTTTCACCTGCATCGACGATTTGAAAAAACGCGGCCGGTCGCGTTGCGACGTTCAAGTGGCCTGCACGCGGACGTTCCAGTCGCTTTATCCGATCGGTCCTATGCGCCGCAAAATCGACGATGCCGCGCAGCAGGCGCAAGTGGATTGCGAATGCGAACGCAAGCCATTGTCCTGCGAAAATGGCTCGCAGTCCGACGCCGTTAAGCCGCCCGAGACGAATACGAACGAAGAAGACGACAAGGCCTGGCAGGAGGCCAATCAATGCGCCCGCGACACTGCCCGCAAATGCGTATCGCCTGGATGTTATGCGGATTATTTGAACAAATTCGCGGCTGGCCTGCACAGGAGCGAAGCCCAGACCGAAGCCGAGGCGATCGCGAAGAGCTGCGCCAATGCCGATGAACAGGCAGCTCTTCAATCGGCGCGGGAATGCGCGCGCGGTCCAAGGCGTTGCACCGCGCGCTGCTATGCGTCCTATCTTTCGAAATACGGAACGTCAGGCCAATATGGTTCCACCGCGCAAAACGAATCCGCGCAAATCGATAATGAATGCAAGAACGCGCATGACGAGGACGACGCCTGGCTCTCCGCCAAACGGTGTGCCGCAACGGCGACGGCCTGCAATGTGGAGGCCTGCTATAAGGAGTCCTATTTGGCGCGATATGGCGCGTCGGGATCGCACCGGGCCGACGCGGACGTCGAAATCTCGCGGGCAAAGATCGCTTGCCAGAAACTTTCGCAGCAGCAAAGCGTGGTTGCCGAGGGAAAATATTGGGGCCGGGCGCTCGCCGCTTGCGGCGCCAAAACGGATTTCGGCGTAAGCGTCGAGGTGAAGGGCAACCGCATCAATTGGGAACATGATTTCCTCGGCGCCAGATATCAATGGGACGGTACGATCGACCCATCCGGAAACGTCTTGGCGAAAGTCCCAAATACGCCCGGCGCCACGGCCACCGGTGTCATCTCCGAGGCCGAAAAGATCATTCAGATGAAATATCCGCAATGCACCTCAGGGCCGGTGCAGCTCGAGATCAGAGGAAAAACGCAATAGAGCATCAGCCCAAAGTGGGAACCGGTTTTGGGGCCGATGCTCAAACAAAAAGATAGCGCATCGGACCCTCACTGGAAGCATCCCGCGCTCAACCGTTCCAGCCGCAATATTCGTCGCTGACGTGCTTGAACTGCTCGATCAGCTTATCTCGAACCTCTCCGAGATTCTGAATTTCGCATTCGGTCTGCTCGCTTTGGGAGTTGCCGCACCTTATGTCGGCCGCGACGTAACCCGGGTGCCTTTGGCAGGTCGCTCTTTCATGGTGCATGAAGAGCTGAGCCGGTGAAATGCGGGCGAAAAGATCGGCGCGGCATGTGTCGCCATCGGTGTAGCGGACCTGCACCCGTCCCCGGCCATTGCCTCGGAAACAATAACAAATCCGGACCTGGCCCAGGAGCTTTTGCTCCGCGTCATCGGTCGTCATGTTGAGATCGCCGCGCACCGACTGCCAGCATCCTTTCAGATCTTCGACTTTTTTCGGAATTTCGAGTGTCTGCACGGGCGCGGGGTTATTGACCGGCGGCTTCGGATCGGGAACCTTCACCGGCAAGGGCAGCGGTTGCGGCTGGGGAACGGGTTTAGGACAGGCCGGCAAAAGCGCGAGATGGATTTCGGCTGCATGAATGCGCGATTGCAATTGCACCTCCCTCGCGCGCTCCGACTCAAGCGCCGCGTTCGCCGCCGGCATCTGGCAGGCGCCCGGTCCAAACAGCGGACGAACGCCGAAGTCGCAAGCGTTCAACGCGACATAGGCGCCGATCAGGATCAAAATCCCGAAGGCGCTCCAAAGGAAAATATTGAGACCCTGGCGCATTCCCCTCACGTCCGGCATGTTTTAGGTCATTCGACCTGAAGGCAGGATGATCTAGCCGTTCCAATTGCAATATTCATTTGTCGCACGAACGAATTCTTCGACACGCCGCCTATAATCTCTGCCGCGCGATATGATTTCGCAAACCGTCTTATCGGACTGGTCATTGCCGCATGTGATGTCATGCACGACATATTTGCCGTGCCTGCTGCATTTGATGACGTCATGCCGCATGACCACCTGATCGGGTGCAATCCTTGCCGTCAATCTGGCGCCGTAGCACGGATCGCCATCCGAAAAAAAGATCTGCGCCATCCCCTGACCGTTATCCCGGAAACAATAACACAAGCGCGCTTGGCCGACCTTCCTGTTCTGGCCGTCATCGCTGAAAATATCGATATCGCCGCGCGACGACTGCCAGCATCCTTTCAGATCCTCGATTTTCTTCGGCACCTCGAAAGCCTGTTTCGGCGGGGCCTCGATCGGCCGCGGCGGATCTGGAATTTTCGCCACCGGCGTGGGCCCGGGCTCAACCGGCGAAGGCTTAGGACTGGGTTTAGGACAGGCCGCCAAAAGGGCTAGGCGGATTTCTTCGGCATGAATGCGCGATTGCAATTGCGCTTCTTGCGCGCGTTCGGATTGAAGCTCAGCGCTTGCCGCCTGCGCTTGACATGCGCCCGATCCAAACAGCGGGCGGAAGCCGAGATCGCAAGCGTTCAGCGCAACATAAGCGCCGATCAAGACCAAGATTCCGAAGGCGCTCCAAAGAAGAGCATATAGCCCCAACTGACGCATTCTCTTTGCTTCCGGCATGTAACATCGCGCGACCCGCGCCGATCGCAGATCATTTTGCGTATATTAAATTGCGCGGCCGATCAGCATAAGTCTCACCGGACTCTGCGTCGGTGACGAGTCTCACAGAAGAACATTGCAATGGCTGATATCGACAGCCTCATGGAAGGTTATCGACCCCGTCATGCAAGCGTCGCGTAGCCGTCATATCGATTGCGGCCACTAAGCCAGCATTGGGATCGACCGCTTGGCGTGCTAATTTTCACATGTGTCAACGTGGTGCCACTTCTTTCGAAGATAGACTTGGTTCGCTTAATCACAAATCATTTGGAGGGACGATGGTCGGGTTCAAAAATCCCAAGAACACCCTGTTCGTAACAGCGATGGGGATCTGCTTCTTCCCGCAAATCGGCATGGCCCAGCAGCAAAGCATTTTCTGCCTGGAAGGCGGCGTTCAGATCGGCGTCGAACGATTTGAAACGCACGATAATAAGTTCTTTCTTTACGTGCCGGGCAACAGCACGGCGCTCGAATATCCGGCGAGCGCCGTCAAGGGCATCAATGTGCCCTGCCAGGCCGGAGGTTCGTCGAACACGCAGAACAATGTGTCTTCGAGTTCGAATGAATTCGGCGTTCAAGGCTCGAACACGATCGGCGAGCGCCTCATGCCTATGCTGATCGAGGCCTATGGCACGAAGAAGTTCGGGATCAAACCAGCGAGCAAACTGACCGGCAATGAGGAAGAGCAGATCACCCTCAAGAACTCATCGGGCGCAAGCACCGTGGTCAATCTGCAATCGCATGGTTCGGGCACGGCAACGCCAGGATTGCTGGAAGGCAAGGCCATCATCGGCATGGCGTCACGCCGGTTGAATGCCGACGAGCAGAAGAAACTGAGCGATAAATATAACATGGACATTCTTGCCCCCGGCAACGAACATGTCCTCGCACTCGACGGCCTGGCGGTCATCGTCAATCCGACCAATTCGGTGAAGCAGCTGTCTCTCGATCAGATTGCGCAGATCTTCTCGGGCGAGATTACCAATTGGCACGATGTCGGCGGCGCCGATCTGCCGATCAATGTGTATCGGCGCGATAATAAGTCCGGCACATTCGATACGTTCAAGACCCTGGTCCTGCAGCCCTCCGGCGGCACCAAGCGGGACATTTCTCCGCAAGCCAAACCGTTCGAGTCGAGCGAGTCTTTGTCCGACGAAGTGGCGCATGATCCAAAGGGCATAGGCTTCATCGGCCTGCCCTATATCGGCAAGAACACCGCGCTCTCGATTTCGTCGCCGTGCGGAATTGCAAGCAGCCCTTCGAAGTTCACCATCAAGAACGAAGAATATCCGCTGGCACGGCGGCTTTATCTCTATACGCTGGGCGCACCGGCCAATCCCACGGCGCGCGAGCTTCTCGAATTCGCTCTGTCCGACGACGCGCAGCCGACGGTGACCGACGCCGAATTCGTCAATCAGGCGATCGATTACGAAGAGGACGATCTACAAAACCGTTGGACCCAGGATGTCCTCAACAATTCCTCGCGGACGCTTGGATATGACAAGCCTATACCGGCATCGGCGGCGAATTCCTTCAACCGCGCCATGGGTCAAACCCATCGCACGACAATCGCGTTCCGTTTCGAGAAGGGCAGCGCGCAGCTCGATAATCGCGCTTTGCAAGATGTCGCGAGACTGGGCCGCTATCTGGCTTCGCCCTCCATGTCGAACAAGCGCTTCTATCTGATCGGCTTTGCCGATTCCTCTGGCGGCTGGGCGTCCAATCAAAATCTCGCCACGCAGCGCGCGGTCGCCGTAGGCCTTGAATTGCAGAAGACGGGCTTGCGCGTGACGCGAGACAATATCTCGGCTTTCTCTTACTTGGCGCCGGTCGCCTGCAATGAGAGCGATGCCGGAGCTGGCAAGAACAGGCGCGTCGAGGTTTGGATCGAACGATAGACGGCAGACTCATAAAGCAGGGTGATCTGATCCTCAAAGGTTGCCACCCTCTCCCTCTGGGAGAGGGCTCGCTCGTCCTGTGTTATGAGTGGCCGCGCCCCAAGTCGTCATTGCGAGCGAAGCGAAGCAATCCAGAGATAACCACTTAAGCGGTGGCATGGATCGCTTCGTCGCTCCAATGACGGCTCATGATTGGTTCCTTATTCGCCTCTAACTCTAAAACTCTTCCCAATCTTCTTGCGCCGCTTTCGGCTTGCGCGCCGCGCCGCCCGTGCCCATGACTTTCATCGCCGTTACCGTCTTCGGCGCGGATGCCGGGCGCGCGGGCGCTTGCGACGAACTCGTTTTGGCCATGCCATTATCCGCGGCCACGCGGAATCCCGCGATCAATGTGAACAATTGCGCGATTTCTCCGGCAAGGCCATGCGTTGCCGCCGTCGATTCCTCGACCATGGCGGCGTTCTGCTGGGTCATATGATCCATCTGGTTGATGGCCGTGTTCACTTGCGCGAGCGCGGTCGACTGCTCCTGAGCCGACACCGCGATCGTCTCGATGATGCCGTTGATCTCGGTCACCTGCCCGACAATCTGCGTCAGCGCATCGCCTGTCTGTCCGACGAGATCGACGCCTTCTTCGACATGCGTTTTGGAGGCGTGGATCAATCCCTTGATCTCCTTCGCCGCCTCGGCCGAGCGCTGCGCCAAGGCACGCACTTCGGAGGCGACCACCGCGAAGCCGCGTCCTGCATCGCCCGCGCGGGCCGCTTCCACCCCTGCGTTCAAAGCCAGCAGATTCGTCTGGAACGCGATCTCGTCGATCACGCTGATGATCTGGCTGATCTGGCCGGAAGACTTTTCGATGCTGTTCATGGCATTGACGGCACGGCGCACGACTTCGCCCGACCGCTCCGCGCCGACCTTCGCGCCGCCGACGACTTCGCAGGCATGTTTGGCGCCGGCCGCCGTCGTGCGAACGGTCGCGGTGATTTCGTCGAGCGCGGCTGCCGTCTCTTCCAGATTGGCGGCCTGCTGTTCGGTCCGCTTCGAGAGTTCGTCTGCCGAGCTCTGAATTTCGCCCGTGCTCTTTTGAATGGCGAGCGCGGTGCCGCCGACATCCCACATCGCTTGCTTGAGCGTGCTGCGGGCATGGTTGAAATCTATCCGCAGTTTTTCTAAAGCGGGAACAAGCGGATTCTCAATTTTCCAGAACAGATCGCCCTTGGACAAATGTTCCAGGGCCGCGCCGATCTCGCCGACATCGCGGACCCGCCCGGTAACGTCTGTTGCGAATTTGACGATCTTCGTCACCTTGCCGTTCAGGTCGAAGACTGGATTATAGGAGGCCTCGATCCAGACTTCCTTTCCGCCTTTGCCGATCCGCTTGAACTCTTGCGCCACATATTCGCCGCGCCTGAGCTTCGCCCAGAACTCGCGGTAATCGGCGGACTGCGCATAGGCAGGCTCGACGAACATGCTGTGATTGCGGCCCTCGATCTCGTCGAGGCGATATCCGAGCGTCTGAAGAAAGTTTTCATTCGCCGTGATGACCCGCCCATCGGGGGTGAATTCGATCACCGCCTGCACCCGCGAGATGGCGTCGAGCTTGCCGGTGCTTTCGGCCGATTTAAGCTTTTGAGCCGTCACGTCGCTGGCGATCTCGACGATCTTCGTAACCTGGCCCTTCGCATTCACGACCGGACTGTAGGTGGCCTGAATCCAGACCGCCTTGCCGCCCTTGCCGATCCGCTTATGTTCGCCGGTCTCGCTTTCGCCGCGCCCGAGCCTCGCCCAAAAATCCTTATAGACCGCGCCCTTCGCATATTCGGATTCGACCAAGAGGCTGTGATGTTTTCCGGCGATCTCGTCCAGATCATAACCAAGCAGAGCGCAGAGGTTTTTATTGGCTGTAAGTATATGTCCGCCGAGATCGAATTCGATCATGGCGAGCGACTTGCTGATTGCTGCCAATACAGCTTTTGGTTCAGCACCCGAGTCGAAAAGCTTCGATATCATCTGGAAAAGACCCTTATTTAAGGTCGGCAGGATCTCCTCTTGTTCAAGTCAGGAGGAGTTTTCTTAAAGATTAACAAGATCATGTCCGTATAAGTTTTAATAAATCTTATATAAAACTGTATTTTCCGCGTATCCATTCGGCGGACGCGCCGAAACTATATCGCTTTCGAACTCGCTGGCGAGCTTCATGATCGCGCCCACAGGGCACCGGCTTTGGCTCCGAACATGCATGGGCGCGCGGACGGCCCAGCGGTCACGGCCCCTTTCGCACCAAAGGCGGGGTCATGGCGCCGGCTCCTGCATGAAAGCGCGCGGCATGACGAACAAAGAGGGATGGGTCGTCTACAACGGCTCGCTCGGCGTTGCCGATAAGGTAATGATCGGCGTCATCGAGGAGGGCGAGAGCGGCCGGAGCGCCTGTCTCGCACCGCCCTATGACGCCGTGGGCCCGTTCAATCTCGACGAACTTGAAAGCCAGGGCCGGATCACCTTTGGCGCATGTATCGTCCTGTCGCTCCAGAAATGGGCGGAGCTTCAGGACGAACTCCGCGCCGAGGCCCTCGAAAAACGCCGGGCCATGATGCTTCGGCAGACCTACGACGATCAGGAACATCGCGAGCTCCTGAAACTGCCGCTGGAGGGCGAACTCCTGCCCTCCGAGATCAATGCCGCCTTTCGCCGGCTGGCCAAGAAAGCCCATCCCGACGCGGGCGGCAGCAACGAAGATTACCGCCGCATCGCGGAGGCGCGCGACGCGCTGATCGAGCAATACGAGAACGCCTCGTAAAGCTTTCAATCGCCCCTTTATCGTCAAGGCATAGCTCTTATTTCATCGGCGCGTCTCACGGCCAAGGTCGCCGCCCATCGATTAGACGATTATCGAAACGTCCCTCTTCAACCCAGCGCGGCCGATACCTATCTGTCTTCCAGATAGGAAAACTGCCATGTACGAAGACCATTCAACTTCCTTCATCCTCGATGAAACGCCGCACGAGGCGCCGGAGCCCGTGGCGCATAGCGTCGCGGAGGATGCGGCGCTCCTCGACGCCTATTCGCAGGCCGTGACCGACATTGTCGATCGCGTCGGGCCAAGCGTCGTGCGCATCGACATCCGCCGCAACGGCAAGCCGGCCGGTTCCGGCTCGGGCGTCATCGTCTCGCCCGACGGGCTCGTGCTGACGAACAGCCATGTCGTGCAAGGCGCCAAACGCGCCGAAGTCACGACGCTGGACGGCCGCTCGCTTTCGGGCCGCGTGCTCGGCGACGATCCGGACACGGATCTGGCTTTGATCCGGATCGACGAAGACGTGCTCTTGCCATCGGCACGGCTGGGCGACTCGAAGAAGCTGCGGCGCGGCGAGATCGCGATTGCGATCGGCAATCCGCTCGGCTTCGATGCGACCGTGACGGCCGGCGTCATCTCGGCGCTCGGGCGCTCGCTGCGCTCGAAGAACGGCCGTCTGATCGATAATGTGATCCAGACGGACGCGGCGCTGAACCCCGGCAATTCGGGCGGACCGCTCGTTTCGTCGCGCGGCGAAGTCATCGGGATCAACACAGCGATCATCACCGGCGCGCAGGGCATATGTTTCGCCGTCGCAGCGAATACGGCGAGCTTCGTGCTGGGCGAGATCGTCCGGCATGGGAGGGTGCGCCGCGCCCATCTCGGCATTGGCGCCGGCACGATTCCCCTGCCCCGCCGAATCGCGCTCCGTCTTGGCCTCAGCCAGGCGACAGGCGCCGTCGTGACGGCGATCGAGCCTGACGGTCCGGCCGATCACGCCGGTCTGCTCACCGGCGATATTCTGCTCGCGATCGACGGCATGCCGGTGTCGGGTGCCGACGATCTCGTCCGGCTGCTCGATGCGGATAAGATCGAACGGACGATCCCGCTCGACTTTCTGCGCCGCTCAGATCAGCGCCGCGTCTGGGTTGCGCTGCGCGAGCGGTAAAGCGCCTCCGCGTTAAACCTGATGGCCGGGCTCGTCCCGGCCATTTTCGTTTCCTGGCGATGGCCTCATACGATGGTTTCGACAAAGAGAATATCCGAGGTATGCGCGCCGGTCTCGCAGGCAATCGCATCCGTCCCCCAGATGCCTGCGCTATCGCGTCGCCCGAGCGCGATCTCGCCGCATGTCAGCTCTCCGTCGAGAACGAAAATATAAACGCCGTGAGCCGTGCTGCGCGGGTGGTAGACATGCTTTTGCGGCATGTCGCTGACGAGGCGCGAAACACGGAAGTCCTGCGGGACCGGCAACGCGCCATCGGCCGCGCCGATGAGTTCTTGGATCTTGTTGCGCCGCGCGATCGCATCGAAATGCGCGCGCTTGTAGGATGGTGGTAGAAGAAGCTGATCAGGCAGAAGCCATATGTAGATCGCATGCATCTCGTCGCCGTTGATGCTGAGCTCTGCATGCTTACCGCCTGAGCCCGCCGAGAAGACGTAATAGTCGCCCGCGTGAAGCTGATCGATATTGCCGACCGTATTGACATGCGTCAGTTCGCCTTGCAGCACGAAGGCGCAGATCACGAAATTATGGTGGGGGTGCATGTTGTAGCCGCACCCCGCGCCGAAGAAGACCTCGTCGCCGAAGACGCGCATGCGCCCGAAACCCGCGCGGCCGGTTTGATATTCATGAAAATTGAAACTCGATTCCCGAGTGATGAACCCCTCTGGATGGCCCGCCACGTAGGACGCATTCAGTCCCGACGATGGAATGAGATTGTGGCCGCGCTCACCGGCCCGCAATATGAATGAATTGGCCATGAGACGATCCTTGTGATCTCCGGCTAGCAATCCGGTCACGCGGCGGGCTGGATTTGAGGCTGTCCGGCGGCATAGCCGATGACAACCATTTCGAAGAGATGTTTCGGGGCACCGCAATCGGGACAGACCCAATCGGCCGGCACATCGTCCCAGCGAGTGCCGGGAGCAAGCCCGTGCTCAGGGAGGCCCAGCGCCTCGTCATAGAGAAAGCCGCATCCGAGGCAGAGGAGCCGTTTCAGGGCCTGATCCGCATCCGCCATTCCACCTCCCTGTTTTTAGCGGCTTTTCAACAAGCAGAGCTTCGCGCATCTCCTAAATCGAGGCAAGATCGGTCAAGCGCCGAGGAAGAGATCGGAACGAAACGAAGGCCGCAAGAGGCCAGGCAGAGTTTCCCCGCCCGGCCGCTTTGGCTGCGGCCGTTGCCCGGAATGACCGTCTTCTAAAGCTCGACCTTCTCGCCGGCTTCGGCCCAGGCTTTGAAGCCGCCCGGATAATGCGCCTTGATATCGCTGCGGCCCGCCGCCTGCGCGGCTTCCAAAGCTTTCAGCGAACGCCCGCCGGCGCGGCAAGCGAGCACCACTTTCTTGCCCTCGGGCGCTGTCGGAATATCGGCCGGCTTGAAGCTCTGCAGCGGATTGAGAATCGCGCCCGGTATGCGGCCTTCCTTGAATTCGTTCGGCTCGCGCACGTCGACCAGAATGATCGAGCCGTCCGCCAGACCCGCCTTCAATTCGTCCAAACTTACGTTTTCAACAACCGCCATGTCATTTGCCCTATTCTACAAAAAGACTATCGAGACATAGAATAGCCCTTCGCGCCGCAAGGGCCAAGCTCCTTGGTTGCGCGCGCTTGCCGTGCCTGCCAGCTCGACCCTCTCCCAACTGAAAGTCTCCCGTTGAAACGGCCTTATTACCTGCTCGATGTTTTTACGGAGACGCCGCTTGCGGGCAATCCGCTCGCCGTGGTGCTTGAGAGTGCGGGCCTCGATGCCTCGCGCATGCAAAAGATCGCGTGCGAGTTCAATCTGTCGGAGACGGTTTTTCTCTTCGATCCTCACGATCCGGTGAACACGGCCCGGCTGCGGATCTTCACCACCGTCAAGGAGCTTCCCTTCGCCGGTCATCCGACGGTCGGGACGGCGGCGATGCTTGCCGAATTGCGGGCGCCGGAGCATTTGAAAAGCCGCCATGTCGGCGTGGTTCTGGAAGAGACGATCGGCATCGTGTCCTGCACGGTGCGGCGCCCGCAGGGTAGCGCCACACTCGCCCATTTCGACCTGCCGAAATTGCCCGAACCCGTGGGCGTCCCGGCCCCTGAAGCCAGGATCGCGGCAGCGCTCGGTCTCTCTGAGGCCGATCTCGGCTTTGGCGCGCATGGGCCGGCGCTCTATTCGGCGGGCCTGCCGACGGTGCTCGTTCCGGTGAAGGATCTCGCGACGATCGCGCGGGCGCGGCCCGATCTCGCGCTCTTTGGAGAAACCTTCGGCGAAACGGCCGTCTATCTCTACACGACTGAGACGGCCGAAAAAGAAAACGATCTTCACGCCCGCATGTTCGGACCGGGTTTGGGCGTCTTCGAGGATCCAGCGACTGGCGCGGCGGCTGCCGCCTTGGCGGGGGCTCTCATGATCTTCGAAAAGCCCGAGAACGGCGATCACACGGTGCGCATCGAACAAGGCTTCGAGATGGGCCGCCCGAGCCTCATCGAGCTTGGCCTCGATGTGGAAAACGGCCTATTGCGACATGCCTCGATCGGCGGCCCCGTCGTGATCGTCGGTCCAGGCACACTCGACCTATGATTTGGCGCCAGCAGCGAATCGAAACAGTCGCAGCAA
>JAATEW010000067.1 GCA_015655535.1 Hyphomicrobiales bacterium
GGAGTCTTGGTGTTCAAAACAAGCGAGCGCTTGTTGCTGTTGAGCATGGTGAAATAGAGGGCATCGACTCAGGGAATGTCACGCAATTGATGGCGTGTGACGTCGCCGCCGCCGGGGCGCTCGACCTTGATGACATCGGCGCCGAACCAGGCCAGCAATTGTGTGCAGGCGGGGCCGGCCTGCACGCCGGTGAAGTCGATGATTTTGATTCCTTCAAGCGGTTTGACCATGATGTGTCACTCCTGTTGGGGGTTGAAAGGAAATGATCAGGCGGCAACGGCCGTCTTGGATTTTGCCGCCGCCTCTTCCAATTTATCCATCGCATGGTGCCGGGCAGCGGCGGGCCGCAGAACCACGATCACCAGGAAGACTGCGAGGATGTTGATGCCGGTCGCGAGCATGAGGACGGCCGTCCAATTTCCAGTCGCCTTAGCCGCGATGGCTCCAAGCGGCACCAGGAACGCGGCGGTGCCTTTCGCCGTATAGAGCAGGGCCGAGTTGGTGGTCGCATATTTCGGCCCGAACAAATCGGTACACATGGCCGGGAACAGGCTGAAGATTTCGCCCCAGGTGAAGAAGATCATGCCGACGAAGAAAATGAATCCCCACGGATAGGTCCCTGTCACGCTCAGGAGAAAATAACTCGCGGCACCCAGAGCGAATGCGATCGCCATCGTCTGCCAAAGGCCGATCTGATCGGAGACCCAGCCGAACAAGGGCCGGGCGACACCGTTCATCACATTGGCGAAGATGAGCGCGACCGAAAGCGTCGTTGCTCCGAGGAAGACCACGATATCGGACACTTGATAGGAAGTTGCGATCGGCGCGAGATAAGCTGTCGCGATCAAGCCGCCGGCACACATCAAGACGTCAAGTATGTAGAGAACCCAGAAGACCCGGCTCGTCAGCACTTCCTTGGCGGTATAGCTGACACTCGACTGCTGGATTTTGACGGTGGCAGCGGGTTTCGGCGCTTCGCCCGGGTCGGGGTTGCGGATGAATTGCGATATGATCACCACGATGCCGCCCTGGATCAGTCCGAACCAGAAAAAGGCCGAGGCGTAACCTGTCGATTCAATCACCATGCGGATCGGAATGATGGTCAAGGCCGCGCCGGCGCCGAAGCCGCCGGCCACGAGTCCGACCGCCAGACCACGGCGATCCGTGAACCATTTGACCGCCGTGCCGACGGCCGTGCAATACACGGCCCCAGATCCAAGACCGGATAGAGCGCCGCCCAAATATAAGATCGGCAATGAGTCGGCATAGGAATTGACGATCCAACCCAAGGCAACGAGGATGCCGCCGACGCCCATCACAAGGCGGGGCCCCACGCGCGCCCCGAGCTTATCGGCCAGCCAGCCGTTGAGCGGGGTCGCCCACGTCTCCAAAGCCACGAAGATCGTGAAGCTATATTGAATGCTGGAAACCGCCCAGCCATGAGCCTTCTCCAAAGGAAGGACGAAGACCGACCATCCATATTGGAAATTGGCAATCATGATCATGCAGACGACACCGAGAATCAGGTGGCGCCATCGCTCGTTGCTGGGCTGCGCAATATTGGCGGATATTGGAATTGCCGTTGGGCTCATGGGTCTGCTCCAATTTCGACATAAGGTAGATCGCTTGACGCCGGCCACCGGGCATCAAGCTCTTCATGAAGACATGCTTATTCGGCGGCGGCCTTCGCAGGCACGGCGAATTCGCGGCGCAATGCGTCGCCATGTTGATTGAGTGTTGGTGCGCCAGTGCGCACGGGTGGATCTTCGTATCCCGAGATCTTCACGGGATTGCCGGGCATGCGGACGCCGCCGGCTTCGATCAACATATTGCGCGCCACGGTCTGCGGGTGCACCGCGGCCTCTGCAACATTGAGTACCGGCCCGACAGGCACACCGGCGTCATGAATGGTCTTCAACCAATGCGCGGCCGGCTGTGTCTTGAATGTTGCTTCGAGCTCGGATTTCAAGGCCGCGTTATTTTCCGTGCGGCTTTGGTTCGACAGGAAGCGCGCGTCAGTGATGAGCTCCAGCCGCCCGATTGCCTTGCAGAGCTCGGCGAAAAGATGATCGTTGCCGCAGCAAATGACGAAATCCTTGTCGGCTGACTGGAAGACGTCGAAAGGCGTCATGAAGGGATGACGATTGCCGATCCGGTGAAGCGGCTTTCCGGTCGCGACATATTCCATGAAACCATGCTCAAGGAATGCGAGCGTGGAGTCGAACATCGCCACATCGACATAGGCGCCCTGCCCGGTCTTCTCGCGGGCATAAAGCGCGCTCGCTATGCCGCAGAACATGAACACGCCAGCGCAAAGATCCGACATGGACGTTCCGACACGCGTCGCCGGACCATCCGGGAATCCCGTCATGCTCATGATGCCGCTCATCGCCTGGACGATGGTGTCATAGGCCGGATAGGCGGCGAATGGCCCGGTTTGCCCGAAGCCGGAAGAGGATGCGTAGACCAGGCGGGGATTGATCTTGATGAGGTCGTCATAAGACAGACCCAGATGCTTCATCGTTCCCGGCCGAAAATTCTCGGTGAGCACGTCCGCCTCGCGGACCATGTTGAGAAAGATCGCCTTGTCGGCTTCGTCCTTCAGATTGAGGACGATGCTTTCTTTGCCGCGATTGACGAAACTGAAATAGAGCGATTGATCCTTGTAGAACGGCCCATAGGTGCGCGTGTCATCTCCATGCCCGGGCGGCTCGATTTTGATCACGCGCGCACCGAGGTCGCTCAGGATCGTCGTGCCGAAAGGCCCGTTCAGCACATGCGTCAGGTCAATGACGAGTATGTTCGAGAAAGGGCCGGAAGCTTTTTCAGTTTTGACGGATGACGACATGTTTTAGCTCTCACTCACGCCCCGTCGTGAATGTAGTTGAGCCAGGAAGATTGAGTTTGATTTCGGTCAATCTGGACCGCGTGACGTGCATCACGTGTACGTGATTAAAACTTCGATCAAACGGCTGATATTCCGGCATCGTATTCGATCCGCGGATTCAATTTGAATCGATTTCGTTTTTGAAGAGGCTTGCATCGCCCGACGCTCGCCGATCGGCGACAATGCGTTCGTCCTTTTGCAGCTAAGGCACCGTTGCCACTGATCCGAACGGTATGGTCCCGGTTGCAGCTTTTGGCTTCTCGAATGCAAGCCATCGATGAATAAGTTGCCGTCCGAAAGGTGCCTACGAGCAGCCTGGAATGATTCAGATCAAAGTCATGTCTCTCGGGGATTGCGATAAGGGCTGATGCAGTGGGAACCTATATCTACCGCGCCTTTCGATCGCGATCTTGAACTGGCCGTCATTGACCGTGACGGCCCTCACGCGCTCGTCTTTCCCTGCCGCCGGACAATCGCCGGATGGATCAAGGCCGAGACGAAAGAGAAATTGGAAGTCCGCCCCACGCATTGGCGGGAGTGGCAGCCCGCATCTTAAGATTTTCGTTTGGGTTTCGGATGCCCGGAGGCGTTTGGCAACGCCGCCAGTTTCCTTTCTTCCTCCGCAAGCAGATGAAGAAGAGTTTTCCGCTTCGCTTCATCGCATTCTTTGGCGAGCAGCTTACGAAAGTGCTCAATATTGAGGCGGGCAATATATTCGTCCATCGCTGTGCCCCGCAGGCGGTCGAAGCTGACGACCGGGCAAATGTTGCGCAGTCACTGGCGAACACATCCCGAATTAAGAACACATCCCGAATTAATCTGGATCAAAGGCGGGTGTCGGTTCAGTGGGATACTTAGAAGCTGCAAGGGGAGCGTCCCTGACAAAAGTCAGTAACGGCTTCACGTTTGGGGGAATTTGCTTTGATTTCCCCATTCTCTACTCGGTTGATCAATGGCCCCGCCGACACGAACAAGTCACCCGGACATCCGTATTCGCGCAATCAAACCTTGGCAGTCGGAGCACGGCGGGGAGGAATCGCATCTCGCCCTGTCCACGGCTGACAAGGCCGATCTCGCACGCCTTGCCGAGATCATCGAGTACAAGACGGCGGGATCTCAAATCCTTTTCGAAGGCCAGAGCGCAGGCTTCCTTTATTTGCTGGTCGATGGCGTCGTCCAGGCAAGCCGCACCTTCAACAACGGCGAGCGCCAGATCCTGGCTTTCTATTGGCCAGGCGATCTCTTCGGGCTCGCGGAAAATGGCGTCTACGTGAATTCAGCCCGTGCTGTGACACGGTGTACGGTCTACCGTTTTCCCATTCGGAAGCTAGAAAAGTTCCTGCTTGAGAATCCGAATATTCAGCATGGCTTTTTCATCAAGGCTGTCCATGACCTGCGAAGTGCGCAGCGCCAGATTATTGCCTTGGGGCGATTTGACGTTCCAAAACGGCTCGCGGCCTTCCTTCTCGATTGTTCGGGGCATGACCGGTATTTTGAGTCCAAATCGGGTACGCTGACCGTACCAATGACGAGATATGACATCGCCGACTATCTTGGGACGTCGGCGGAATCCGTCACCCGTGCCTTCGCTCAGCTTGAGGGCAAGGGCCTGCTTCATCGCCTGACGGCGCGAGAGCTCGAACTGCGGCCCGCCGCATTGAAGGCATTCGTTTATCTGGAATGAGCGGCGCAATCAGAGGAAAAGTCTACTTCTCACGGATATGACCTTTAGACCGGCAGCGGTCCTATTTGGTCAAAGCCTTCAGGCAAAAACCGACCATCTCATCGAGGCTCGGCGAAGGCACATCTTCGCATTCGACCATCAGGCGCGGGTGGCAATAGCGGATCGTCGCCGTTTGAACGAGTTTGGCCGCGCTTTCGACATCGCAAGGCTGGAACTCGCCTTTGGCAACACCCTCGGCGATGATCTTGCCAAAGATAGCGCCCATGCGCCCGATATGGGCGACAATGATCGGCCAATTGTCGCTGAGCGCCACGGCGACGATTTCATGCAGCTTGCGGTTGTCGATATAGCGCTCGCCATTCATCTTATGGATCGTATGAACGAGCTTGCGCAACCGGTCGGAGGCGCTCTTTTTTTCCGCCGCGATCCCGGCGGCCGCTTGCTCGACCTCGCCCATGAGATGCTGGGCGACCGCTTCGTTGATTTCGGATTTGGCGCCGAAAAAGCGATAGACATTGGCCGACGACATGCCGAGTTCGCGCGCGATGTCGGCGACGGTCGTCTTCTGGAAGCCGAGCTGCCGGAACAGGCGTTCGGCCGTCTCGACGATGCGCTGGCGCGTGTCTTTCTCTTTGGCTTCGGCGGCGACGTTCATGGGACCTTATTTCATGGAAAGGGCCGGAAGGCCGGGAACGGCCTCGCCGGTTTGATGCGAGGGTTCAGTGCTCGGCGCTGCCGCCTGGGAACCGAGGCTCTTGCGAAACCAGAGCGAATAGAGCGCCGGCAGAAACAAAAGCGTCAGGAAAGTCGCGACGAAGAGACCGCCCATGATCACCGTCGCCATAGGTCCCCAGAAAGCCGAATGCGACAAAGGGATCATGGCGAGGATGGCGGCCAACGCCGTCAGCACGACCGGCCGCGCGCGGCGGACCGTCGCCTCGACGATCGCCTCGCCGCGTGGCAGTCCGCGCTTCACGTCGTCCTCGATCTGATCGACCAGAATAACCGTATTGCGCATGATCATGCCGGCGAGCGCGATCAGGCCGAGCAGCGCCACGAAGCCGAAGGGCCGATGCGCAAGGTTCAAGCCCAGCGATGCCCCGATGAGGCCCAGAGGCGCCGTGAGAAACACCAGGGCCACGCGCGGGAAGCTTTGTAATTGCAGCATCAGAATCGTCAGCATGGCCACGAGCATATAGGGAAAGACCGCGAAGAGCGACGCATTGGCCTTGGCGGATTCCTCTATAGCGCCGCCGATTTCGATTCTATAGCCCGGCGCAAGCTCGCCGCGGATCTTCGTCAGGGCCGGCCAGATTTCATTTGTGACATCGGGCGCCTGCACGCCGTCGATAACATCCGAGCGCACCGTGATCGCCATGTCGCGGCTGCGGCGCCAGAGGATCGGCTCTTCGTGGCCGTAGACGATCTTCGCCACCTGCGCGAGCGGAACCGGAACACCATTGCGTGAGGTGATCGCGAGATCGCCGATATGGCCGAGGTCGGCGCGTTCCGCCTTGATGGCCCGCGCGACGACATCGACTTTCTCAATGCCCTCGCGGACCGTGGTCACGGTGACGCCCGACAACAGCATTTGAAGCGTGTTGGCGACATCCTGCGGATTGAGGCCAAGCGCGCGCGCCCGATCCTGATCGAGGACCAGGCGTACGGATGGCTCTTGCTCGTTCCAATCAAGCTGCGGCTCGACCGCCTTCGGATTGGCCTTCATGATATCGCGCACTTGATAGGCGATGCCACGGACGATATTGGGATCCGGTCCGATCACGCGGAACTGGACGGGGAAGCCGACCGGAGGGCCGAAATTGAAACGATCGACGCGCACGCGTGCCGCATTGAGCGCGCCCGTTGCCGCGGCCGCTTCGAGTTTCGTCTTCAGGCGTTCGCGCGCCTCGATATCGCGGGCGACGATGACGATCTCGGCATAAGACTCATCGGGAAGCTGCGGGTTGAGCCCCAGCCAGAAGCGCGGCGAACCTTGGCCGACATAGGCCGTATAAGTGTCTATATCGGGATCGCCATTGATGAGCTTCTCGGCCTCCTCCGTAATGCCTCGGGTTGTACCTATCGCCGTGCCTTCCGGCAGGCGCAATTGCAAGAAAAGTTCGGGCCGTTCCGACAAGGGGAAGAACTGTTGCTGGACGTGGCCGAAGCCCACGACCGCGAGCGCAAAAATCCCGACGGTTGCTGCGACGACAATCATGCGTTGTTTGATGCACCAGCGCACCAATGCGCGCAGCCCGCGATACATCCGCGTGTCATAGATGGCTTCCGGATCGCGATGCCCGTGACGCTTTGCAAAGTCAGGCAGCAGTTTCACGCCGAGATAGGGCGTGAAGACGACCGCGACAACCCAGGAAGCGAGAAGCGCGATCATCACGACCCAGAAAATGCCGCCGGCATATTCACCCGTCGAGGAGGCCGCGAAGCCCACGGGGAGGAAACCCGCGGCGGTGACGAGCGTGCCGGTCAGCATGGGGAAGGCGGTCGAATCCCAGGCGAAAGTCGCAGCCTTCAGACGATCGACGCCCTGCTCCATTTTGACGACCATCATTTCGACCGCGATGATGGCATCGTCGACGAGCAGCCCGAGCGCGATGATCAAAGCGCCGAGCGTGATGCGATGAAGATCGAGCCCCATCGCGCTCATGATGATGAAGACGATGGCCAACACGAGAGGCACCGAAACCGCGACGACGATTCCGGTGCGCCAGCCGAGCGACAGGAAACTCACGACGAGGACGATGACAAGCGCCTCGGTGAAAGAGCGGGTGAATTCGCCAACCGCCGTCTCGACGACCTTCGGCTGATCGGCGATCTGCTCGACATCGACGCCGACCGGAAGTTCCGCGGTAATCTCCGTCATCGCGCTTTTCAAGGATTCGCCCAGCGTGATGAGATTGCCGCCCTTGGCCATGACGACGCCGAGCGCCAGCGCCGGCTCACCTCTTTGGCGCAGGAGAAAGCTTGGCGGATCTTCAAACCCGTCCGTCACATTCGCGATATCGCCAAGCCGGAAGACGCGCCCATTGGCTCCGACAGGCGTCTCGGCCACGGCCGCAGCGCCGACGAGCGCGCCGCTGATGCGCATCGGCACGCGGGCGGATTGCGTCTCGATGACACCCGACGCATTGACCGCGTTCTGCTTGGCGAGAGAATCGAAGATCGATTGCGGCTGCAAATTGAGATTGGCGAGCTTGGCCTGACTGAAATCCACGAAGATTTTCTGGTCCTGCACGCCGTACATGTTCACCTTCACGACGTCCGGCACTTTGAGAAGTCGCTGGCGCATATCCTCCGCGATCTTCTTCAATTGCATATAATCGGTGCCCTTGCCGGATATCGTGTAAAGCACGGAATCGACGTCGCCATATTCGTCATTGACGCTCGGACCGATGAGGCCTTGTGGAAGCGAGCCTTGCGCATCGGCGAGCTTCTTGCGCAACAGATAGAAGAGATAGGGGATCTGCGACGGCGGGGTCGTATCCTTGAAGAAGATCTGCATCGCCGTGAAGGACGGTTTCGAATAGGTCTGCACCCTGTCGAAGAAGGGAAGCTCTTGCGCTTTCTTCTCGATCGGGTCCGCCACCTGGTTCTGCATTTCCTCGGCGGTCGCGCCGGGCCAAACGGCCGTGACGACGGCGATCTTGATCGTGAAGGACGGATCTTCCGCGCGACCGAGCTTCATATAAGAAAAGGCGCCCCCGATTCCGAGAATGACGATCAGGAACAGCACGAGCGCTTGATGATGGACGGCCCATTCGGACAGGTTCAGCTTGCGCATGATCCACCTCTAAAAGACATATTCAAAACGGAAGACATCACTTGCGCCTGAACCTCAAAGGTTCGCGCCTTTAGGGTTCACGCTCTACGAACCGAGCCGGCTTACGACCCGCACCTTTTCGTGCGAATCGAGCTTCTGCACGCCAAGCATGACAATCGAAGCGCCGTCTTCGACGCCATCCGTCACATAGGCCCAATCACCGTCATAGCGCGCGACGGAGACCTGTTTCAGTTGAAGCGTCCCATCGGTTCCGACCACCCACAGGGCGGGACCAGCGCCTTGATTGAACAGAGCACTGAGGGGAACTTTCGCCACCGGCGCGCCGTGAAGATCGCGCAAGGTGAGCGTCGCACTCATACCGAGAGCCACAACGTCGTCGGCATCCGGCAATGAAAAACGCGCGGCATAGGTTCGTGTCGTCGAATCGGCGGCAGGCGCAAGCTCGCGCAGACGGGCCTGATAAATATGGTTCGGCGCCGACCATAGAGTGACGCGCGCCTCGCCGCGGCGGGCGAGATCGAGCAAGGATTCCGGCGCCGCGACCACGGCTTCTTTCTCGCCGAGCTTGGCGACGCGGATCGCAGCTTGCCCGATGGCGACGACCTGGCCGGGCTCGATGAAAGTCGCCGTCACGACGCCAGCGGAATCGGCCGTCAGAGTCGAATAGGCGACCGAATTGGTTGCGAGTTCCACGGCGCGCTGCGCCCGCCGGTCGCGCCCCCGCGCCTCTTCGGCCGCGGACCGCAATTTGTCGAAGGCCGCCTGCGACGTCCAGCCGGAGCGGCGCAATTGCGAACCGCGCTCTTCATCCGCACCCGCTTGCTCGAGCGAGATTTTGGCGGCGCTGGCTTCCGCCTCTGCCTGTTCGAGCTGAAGTTTCAGGTCGGTGTCGTCGAGCGTGCCGAGCGCTTGGCCCGGCGCGACCGTATCGCCGACATCCACCAGCCGCCGCGCGACTTTGCCGGAGACGCGAAATCCGTGATCGGTTTCGATCCGCGGCCGGATCGAGGCGTCGAACGTCCGGACCGGCGTTTCCGGCGCATAATGAACCTGCGTCACCAAAACCGGTCGATCGGGCTTGGCCTCGGTGGCGTCGCTCTTGGCTTCACCGCAGGCGGCAAGGCCTAAAGCTGGCGTGATAACAACGCCGAGACGAAAGACAATCGCGGCACAACGAGCCCGTGGGAACATGGCGCCTTCTCCGAAGCAGCCGAAACCATGCGGACAAGTTAGTTGATGAGTGATAAATGACAATAATTATCACTCATCAAACAAAAGAAGAGGCACATGCTCCCGGAACAAGGTATTCAGGTAGCGATAATGACGTTGCTGCCGGCCGCCATATTAGTCCGCCAGCAAGTCCTCGCGGTCGATCCTGCGCAAGGAGGCTTCCAATCTCTGCTCGTCGCGCGTGATTAGCTCGACCGTCTCACAGGTAAATTGGACATGTTGAAAAGCGGCGGCTTCAGAGCGCGCGCGATCGCCGGATAGAATGGCTTCGCCGATCTCCAAATGCTGCGCCATGAGCTGGTCTCTGACGCCCAAGCGGCGATAAAGCTGTTCGCGATGGTAGAAAATGCCGTTGCGCAACATGTCGCTGAACATCCGCATGATATGCAGCACGATGACGTTATGAGCCGCTTCGTAGATCACGAGATGCAGATTCGTGTCGGCTTGGGCCTCCGCATGCGCATCGTCCGATTGATGCGCGAGTTTGATGGCCTCAAGACATTCGGCGATTTGCGCCCGGTCGATTTGCGTCGCTCTGACGGCCGCGAGCCCGCAGGCATGCGCTTCGACCAAGCGGCGATATTCGAAATAATCGGCCGCGACTCGCTCGTCGCCGCTGAAAAGCTTCGACAGAGGATTGGACAGCGGCGTCAAAAAGGCGGTCACGACCGTGCCGGCCTTTGACGTACTCACCAAGCCTTTCTCTTCGAGTTGGGCCAAAGCATCGCGCAGCGTCGGTCTCGACACGCCCAATTTCTCGGCCAGCTCGCGCTCGGACGTGAGCTTCTCCCCAGGCCTGATCACGCCTTCGAGAATCATGGTTTGCAGATGCTGGGCGACCGCATCCGCAATCCGCATAACCTTTATTTCCGCCATTCCATCCCTCGTTGGACCAGTTCCATGCGGCCGGATTTTGCAGGATATATTATTTTACCAAGAGCCGTCGAGACTGAGCCGTGAGCAGTGTCTCATTGGTAAGAGCGGCTTGCCGCCGAATCCGGCCCTCAGTCCCGCTTATCCACAATGATGATGTGAAGAAATCCAGGCCCATGCGCGCCGCGCGCCAGCGAGCCCTCGATATCGGTCGTGCCGCTCGGCCCCGTTATGAGGTTCGCGTTGCGCGGCACAGCCATATGACCTGCCGCAACCGCATAGTCTTCGAGATAGGCCACGATATGCTTGGCCTCGAGGACGACGATGTGATGGAGCGGCAGAAAGGAAAACAGCGTCGCGCAATTCGGCGCCGAATGGAAAATAAGCGTACCCGTTTCGGCAATGCCCCATAAGGCCTTTTGGATGGCGACCGTCTGATCGGGCGAAATGCCGGACGTAAATGCCAAGCCGCCCCAATCGAGCTGCATCAAATCCGGATCCGGCTGCAGAGCGACTGGGCTTTCGGTGCCGTGCTCTTCGAGATAGATGCGCACAGCAGCGGGCACATCGCGTAAATCCTCCACCACGCAGACGGTCCCGCCGATCTGGGGAAGCGTGACCCTCGACGCGAATAGGCTACGAAGATCGCCTTCCGGCAGAGGCGGCCGTCCAAGCTCCGGCTCCGACAGAAGAGACTCGGCAATCGCCGTCACCGGACCGGGCTCGACGCCGTCGCGATGCAAGGCGCGCCGCACCTTCCCAAGAATGAGATCGCGGCTTGTCATTTGCGCGCGCGGCGCTGCGCCGCTCTATATTGTTCCATGAAGGTTCGCGAGGCGGGTTTTGGAAAGTCGCGGTGGCTCGTCCAGCCCTTGGCCATCGGCATGGAGCGAACCCAGCCCGCCTCTCCAAAAAGGCGCAGAACACGAACGGCCACAGCCGTGGCCATCCTGTAGAGAAAGGGATGGCGGGCAGCAAAAGCCCAAAACCAAAGCGCGCGCCTGACGGACCGAGGCTCAAGCCCTTCGTTCCAGCTTTTTTCTCGCCAGCCGCGCAGAAGCGTCGGCAGCGGAATATCGACCGGGCAGACCTGCTGGCAATTGCCGTTCAAAGTGCAGGCGTGAACGAGATCGCGCGACCCCGCCAATCCATCGAGCTCGGGCGTCAGCACGGAGCCCATCGGACCGGGATAAGTGCCGCCATAGGCATGGCCGCCAATCTGGCGATAGACGACGCAGTGATTCATGCAGGCACCACACCGCAAGCATCGCAGCATATCGTTCAAATCGCCACCCAGCATATGGGTGCGGCCATTGTCGACGAGAACAATGTGGAATTCTTCCGGCCCATCCGCATCGCCCGGCCGTTTCGGCCCGCAATGAAATGTTGTGTATTGGGTAAAGTCGGCTCCCGTCGCCGATCGCACCAGAAGACGCAAAAGCACCATCGCATGCCGAAGCGAGGGAACCAACTTCTCGATACCGGCCGTCACGATATGAACGCGTGGAATCGTCGTCGTCAGTTCGGCATTGCCTTCATTCGTCACCGTGCAGACGGCGCCGCTGTCGGCGATCAGAAAATTGGCCCCGGAGATGCCGACATCGGCGCGCAAAAAAGCTTCCCGCAACTGACGCCGCGCGCTCCGCACCATGGCCGGAATCTCGTCGCTGTTTTGCGGCGTGTGATGATGCTTGCGGAAGAGCTCCGCGACTTCCTCGCGCGTGCGGTGCAAGGCCGGCCAGATGATGTGCGAGGGCTTGTCGCCGGCAAGCTGAACGATGTGCTCGGCGAGGTCGGTCTCGACCCTTGTGATCCCCGCCTTTTCGAGCGCCAGCGGCAGGCCGATTTCTTCGCCCAGCATCGACTTCGAGCGGGTGACCGATTTGGCATTGGCGGCCTTACAGATATCAACGACGATCTCGCAGGCTTCCTCGGCCGTCGAGGCCCAATGCACCTTTGCCCCGGATGCGATCGCATTGCGCTCGAACTCGATCAGATAATGATCGAGGTTTGACGTGACATGATCCTTGATGCGCCGGCCAAGATCGCGCGCGCCGGCGAAATTCGGCCATGTCGAGACGGCCGCCGCGCGCTTCAGCCTCGCCGTGCCGGTCGTCCGCTCGATGGCGACCTTTAAGGTCCGGTTCGCCAGGGCGTCCTCGACCCGCGTCTTGAAGGGCTTGAAGTCGGTTTCCAGAGCGGTCAAAACGAGGTTTCCTCGCCAAGCGCCGGACCATCCGCCATGCCTGCGATGACCTCGGCCGCATGGTAGGCGCGGACCTTCGATCCATTTCTATGAAGCTTGCCGGCCATGTTCATGAGGCAGCCGAGATCGCCGCCGAGCAGAAGCTCCGCGCCCGTCGACTCTATATCGCGGGCTTTTTCTTCGACGATCGCGTTGGAAATCGACGGGTATTTCACGCAAAAAGTCCCGCCAAATCCACAACAGACATCATGTCCGGCCAAGGGCTTCAGCGAAAGCCCCTGCACATTGGAGAGAAGCTGCCGCGGCTGCTTCTCGATTCCAAGCTCCCGAAGGCCCGAACAGGAATCATGATAGGTAGCGACAGCCTTAAGCGACACGCCAGCCGGTGTGTAGGACCGCACGTCGGTCAGGAAACTGAGAAGTTCATAAGTTCGTCCCGCCAGGGCGATCGCGCGATCACGCCATGCGGGCTCGCTTTTGAAAAGCTCCTTATAATGAAGCTTGATCATGCCCGCGCAGGAGCCCGACGGCACCACGATATAATCGAACAGTTCGAAAGCTTTGATGAGATTTTTGGCGAGTGCGCGCGCATGATCGCTCGCCCCGGAATTGAAGGCCGGCTGGCCGCAACATGTTTGCGCCTCTGGAACCACGACGTCGCAACCCGCTTGTTCGAGCAGGGCAAGAGCCGCGAACCCGATCCGGGGGCGTATGAGATCGACGAGACAGGTGACGAATAGCCCAACACGCGGGCGCCCGGAAAAGCCCATCTGAGACGAAGGAGAAAGCGACATGTTTTCCGGGCTCGGGGTCAAGCCTTATTGGTAAAATATATTTACCAGATCATGTCAATTGATTATAAAGGCAGAGTTGACGGCCCACGCTAACAGGATAATTGTAAGCGGCAGAGGCACGTCTCTACTGGTAATGAGATATAACCAAAGAAGCGCGGACGTGTTTGCCCACGCAGAGGGATTTGACCAAAGCTTACCGGCAAAAGGCCCTGATCGCCTGACGAAGAAGCAGTCGACCAGATAGAAAGCCTGCCGCTACGAACTTCGAAGAAGCTGCCCATAAAGCTTCGCGATAAAAGCCATAGAGGAGGGATGATTGGCGTTCAAAAATCCGCGCTCTTTGAGCCGCGTCGGCGATAGGCCTTGCTTTGGCCGGCGCAAGACATTGCAGCTCGCAATGGGGGCAGTCGCTGCCTCAGTCGTAAGGCCAGCGGTTGCCGCGGAGGCCCCATTTCCAAATTTGGGCGATCACCTCGTTCGCATAACCGACGAAGGCACCTACACGCCCTTGCGGGTCTCGGATATTGAAAAATCCGCCAAGCCCGTCATTGCCTACCCTTACGATGTAGCAACCAACACCGTCCGTTCAGAGTCGCGTTTGAACAAGGTGCTATTGGTCTATTTCGATCCGGCGCAAATGGATGTGGAAGCCCAGAAATATGCCGCTGGCGGCGTTCTCGGCTTTTCCGCAATCTGCACGCATCAAGGCTGCGAAGTCAGCGAATGGGCGCCGGATAGTCGCGACCTTCTCTGTTTTTGCCATTTCTCCAAATATGCGCCGTTGAAAGCCGCCCACGTTATCGCGGGTCCGGCGCCGCGCAGCTTGCCGGCGCTGCCGCTTGCATTGAAGGACGACGAGCTTGTCGTCGCCGGCCATTTCAGCGCTCCTCCCGGAGCCGCGAGAGCCTGATCATCAGCATAATCGTCAATGAAAAAATCAAGAGCAAAATCGCTCTGGTGGGAGGAAAGCATGAAATTGAAGCAATTTCTTATGGCCGGAGTTATGCTCCTGCCGATGCCGGTGACGGCCTGGGCGCAACTTGCCACTTATACGCCCGTGACGGACGCGCGGCTTTCGTCGCCGGAACCACAAAATTGGCTGATGTATCGCGGCAATTACGAAGGCTGGGGCTACAGCCCGCTCAAGCAGATCACAGACAAGAATGTGTCGAAGCTCGAAGTGGCATGGGCCTATTCGACAGGGGAGCTGGAGGGCCACGAAGCCCCGCCGATCGTCAACAATGGCTACATGTATATTGCCACGCCGAACAATCAGGTCATCGCGCTCGAAGCCACGACCGGCCGCGAACTATGGCATTATAAAAAGCAGATTCCGCCGGAACTGAGCCAGTTGCATCCGACAAGCCGCGGCGTGTCGCTCTATGGCAACAAGCTTTTTCTGCTCACGACAGACGCCAATTTGGTCGCACTCGATGCCGTGACCGGCAAAGAATTGTGGGTCAAGCCGATCGCCGATTGGCAGGACGGATATTATTCGACGCTGGCGCCTTTGATTGCGAAGGGCAAGGTCATGGTCGGCGCCTCCGGCGGCGAATATGGCGTGCGCGGCTTTGTCGCCGCCTATGATCCGGAGAGCGGCGAGAAGCTTTGGCAAACCTACACGGTTCCAGCTCCCGGCGAGCCAGGCGGCGATACCTGGCCGCCGGAAAAATATCAGCATGGCGGCGGCTCGATCTGGATCACCGGCTCCTATGACAAGGACACCGGGCTTGCCTATTGGGGCACAGGCAATGCCGCGCCATGGCTCGCGGAAACCCGGCCCGGCGACAATCTCTATACAAGCTCGGTGATCGCGCTCGATGCGGAAACCGGCGCGATCAAAGGCTTTCACCAATATCATCCAAACGACGGCTGGGATTGGGATGAGGTTTCGGCGCCATTGCTGGTCACTGTCAAACGTGATGGCCAGGATAAGAAGGCGCTCGTCCATGCCGGCCGTGACGGCTATCTTTGGGTTCTCGGCCGCTCGAAAGACGAAATCAGCTTCCTCGATGGTTGGCCCTACGTCACGCAGGATGTGTTCAAAAGCATCGATCCGAAGACCGGCCGGCCGACTTACGATCCGGCGAAAATACCCGGCATCGGAAAGACGGTGCATTTCTGTCCGTCGCTGTGGGGCGGCAAGGATTGGGTCCCCGAAGCCTATAGTCCGGACACCGGCCTCTATTATGTGCCCGCGAATAATAATCTGTGTTCGGAGCTCACCGGCGAGACGGCAAAATATACGAGGGGCGAACTTTATATCGGCGTTTCGCTTCCCAATATTCTGACGAATGTTCGCATGACCGAAGCCTCGAAGACGCATATCGGAGAGGTCCAAGCCTGGGATCTGAATACGAAGAAGCAAGCATGGGTTCACACCTATCCCGAGATGAATTGGGGCCCCCTGATGACCACGGCCGGCAATCTCGTCTTTGGCGGCGGTACGAACGATCGCAAGTTCCACGCCTTTGATGCCGCCAACGGCAAGATGCTTTGGGAGTTTCCGACGAATTCAGGCGTTGTCGGCGTTCCTTCGTCCTTCGAAATCGACGGGGTTCAATATATCGCTGTGCAAGCCGGATGGGGCGTCGATTCTCAACGCATGCAGGGCGCCTTCGACGCGGTGCTGAATCACAAGACCGTTGTGCCTGAGGGCGGTGTCGTCTGGGTATTCAAACTTCCAAAATAGCCGGGCTCAATCGCGCGAGATCCGAGGGCCCGCGCCCTCGGGTCCGGAAGCATATGCCCTCCTTCGATTTACCCGCGGATAGGATTTCAGATGACCACTCAATATCAAAACTACATCGATGGGCGCTTTCTTCCGGCCGCATATGACATGATCGCGGTCACGAATCCCGCCACGTATGAGCTTTTAGCACTCGTTCCGGATTCGGATAGCGCGGCTCTTGACGAAGCCATCGCCGCGGCGCGGCTCGCACAGCCAGCATGGGAGAAACTGCCCGCGATCCAGCGCGCAGCCCATCTGCGCGCCATCGCCGCCAAGCTGCGCGAAAAGCGCGAAGAACTGGCGCGTATCATCACGCGCGAGCAAGGCAAGGTTCTGCCTTTGGCACGAGTCGAAGTCGATTTCACCGCCGATTATATCGACTACATGGCGGAATGGGCGCGGCGCCTCGAAGGCGAGGTCTTGACCAGCGACCGGCCCGGCGAGCACATTTTTCTGCTCCGTAAGCCGGTCGGCGTGACGGCTGGCATTCTGCCCTGGAACTTCCCCTTTTTCCTGATCGCCCGAAAGATGGCCCCGGCGCTCGTCACCGGCAACACAATCGTCATCAAGCCGAGCGAAGAAACACCCATCAATGCGTTTGAATTCGCGAAGATCGTGGCAGAGACCGATCTGCCGCCGGGCGTCTTCAATCTCGTCTGCGGCCGCGGGGCAACGACAGGTGCCATGCTCGCCAAGCATCCGGGCATCGATCTCATTTCCTTCACCGGCAGCGTGCCAACCGGCGCGCTCATCATGGAAGCAGCGGCATCGAACCTCACCCGCATCAATCTCGAACTCGGTGGAAAAGCACCGGCAATCGTGCTTGCCGATGCCGATCTCGACCTCGCGGCGAAAGCGATCCATGCCTCTCGCGTCATCAACACGGGGCAGGTCTGCAATTGCGCCGAGCGGGTTTATGTCGAGCGCTCCGTCGCTGATGAGTTTATCGGGAAAACCATGGCGCTTATGAAGGGGGTTCGCTTCGGCGATCCAAACAAAGACGAAACACTCGATATGGGGCCTCTCGTCAACCAGCAAGGGTTGGACAAGGTCGCGGCCATGGTCGATCAGGCCCGCACGCAAGGCGCCGAAATCGCACTTGGCGGCAAACGCGCCGATGTCGAGAGCGGGTTTCACTATCTGCCGACCGTCATCACCGGATGCAAGCCGGACATGGCGATCATGCGCAAGGAGATATTCGGGCCCGTCCTGCCGATCCAGATCGTCGATGATCTCGACGAGGCCATCACTTATGCGAATGATTCAGAATATGGCCTGACGTCTTCGATTTTTACGCGCGATATAAATTCTGCGATGAAAGCCTGCCGCGAGCTCCGCTTCGGCGAAACTTATATCAACCGCGAGCATTTCGAAGCCATGCAGGGTTTTCACGCCGGCCGCAAGAAATCCGGGATCGGTGGCGCCGACGGCAAACATGGACTCTATGAGTTCATGGAAACGCAGGTCGTCTATCTTCAGACCTATTGATCATCCAGCCGCTCACCGCGCCGGCGATGACCAGGATACCGCGCAGTCCCGCAAAGCTTGGAACCGCTCCGCCTGACTTGTTGCGGAGCGGCGGCAAGCTATCTAAAAGCGGAGCACCCAGTTTGCCATGGTCACGTCTCAATGCGTATCCTGCACGTGAGTTATCTTCATCCCGCGATAACGCCGGGCGGCGCACAACAGGTCGCATTCGAACTCTTTCAGGCCAGCATCGATCAAGGGCATCAGGCTCTGCTCATCAGTGCCCTCGAAATCGGCCATGAGGACGCCTTCGGCAAACCGGGCGCGCCGATCGTCCCCTTTCATGGGCAGCCCAACCAATATTTGTTTTTCCCGCAATTCTATGAGTTCCCGCATCTTTCGACCGGCGATTGGCGGTCGGTGCAGTTCTTCCGGGAATTCGTCGAGCACTTCTCGCCAGACATTATCCACTTTCATCATTATCACCGGATCGGCGTCGAATGTATTCGGGCCGCGCGGCTCGGCGCGCCGCACGCGGTCATATCGCTCTCTTTTCACGAGATGCTGGCCATATGCATGGCCGATGGCCAGATGGTGACGACGAAGGACCGGCAGCTCTGCCATGCGGCGACGCCGCTCGGCTGCCACCTTTGCTTCAACCATCTGCGGCCTGAATTTTTCACGCTGCGCATGCAGCGGCTGCAAGCCTTGCTGGATGAATGCGACGTCTTCGTCTTTCCCTCGGAATTCCTGTCCGACCGCTATTTATCGTGGGGCTTGTCTGGTTCAAAATCCGTGGTCATTCCCAATGGTCAAATCGACCTGAGTGCCTCGTTCAACCGCGCCTCGCATTCGAAAGCGCTCAACCGTTTCGGCTTTTTCGGCCAGTTCATCGACAATAAGGGGATAGATATCGTTCTCGAAGCGCTGATCCTGTTGGCACGCGAAAAGCGCGTGCCGACGGGCGGGATTATTTTCGAGATCAACGGCAGCAGCAAGAATTTCGCGAGCGGCGTCTATCTCGAACGTATCCAGCAGCTTTTGGAAACCCTGAGTTCTATGGAGAATACGGGGATCCGCATCATAGACCGCGGCCGCTATGACCGCCATGAATTGGCCGGGCGCATGGCGACAGTCGATTGGGTCTTGGTCCCCTCGACCTGGTGGGAGGTCTTCGGCTTGGTCGTGTCGGAAGCCTGGATGTTTGGGCGCCCCGTCATAGCCGCGGCGATCGGCGGCCTCGCCGAGCGGGTCAAGGACGATGTGAACGGTTATACATTTTCGCCGCGCGATCCAAGATCGCTCGCGGATCTCATCGGCGAGCTCATCGGAAATGAAGAGCGATGGGAGACCGCGCATGCGGGTTGCGAACGGCCATGGACCCATATCGACATGTTCAACGCGCATGTCTCGATTTGGCAGGAAATCCGCCGTCCGAAAATACCGCCTTTGCCGCCGCTCAAACGTCAGGCGTGACTTGCATTCAAGCGTGACTTGCATTGAAAAATGCCCTTAGCTTCGGCACGCAGATCCGCTTGGCATCATAGGCGGCGACGACTTTCGCCCGCGCCTGTTGCGCGCGCGCCCGAAAGGCTTTCGGGTTGCGCAGAATCTCTATGACCTTGGCCGCAAGCGCCTCATGATCGAAAAACGAAACGATAGACGCGCTGTCATCGTCGAGCAGTTCGCGAACCGGCGCCGTATCCGAGGCGACGATATTGCACTCCGCGCTCATCGCCTCGACAAGAGACCAGGACAAGACGAAAGGATAGGTCAGATAGACATGCGCGGTGGAGATCTGAAGCACCTTCAAATAGGTCTGATAAGACGCATGACCCATAAAATGAATCCGCCTTCGATCGATTTGCCCGGCTATTTCATTGAAATAAAGCGCCTTCCATGTGGTGCCTAAGGGCGGCAACGCGCCATAGGAGACCTGATCCCCGCCGACGATGACGACATGCGCATTTGGCCTCTCCCGCAAAATGCGCGGGATCGCCCGCATGAAGATATGATATCCGCGCAACGGCTCGAGATTGCGCGAGACGAAGGTGACGACCTCGTCGCCGGCACGCAGGACTCTGCCGAGTGGAAGCTTGAGTTCGGCGCTGGAATCGGCGCGAACGAGATCGACATCGACGCCTTCATGCACCACGGAAATTTTGGATTGAAGCTCCTTGGGATATGTCGATTGCTGCCAAAACGTCGGCGCAAGACCATGATCGCAATCGACGAGAGCAAGAAGGGCATTGGCGTTCTTCGCCGCGAGAGCGACGAGGCCGTCAGCGCTCAGCTCGGGGAATTCGGGATCGAAATTGACGTCCTGTCCATGCGGGCGATAATAAAACTCGCAATAGTTTATGATGCGCGCCTTTGGAAAAATAGCGCGCAGCGGCAGATTTTCACCCCACCCGCTGTGAACGACGATGATGTCAGGTCGAAATCCCGTTCCGGCGAGGAACGACGCCGTATAGAGAACTTGTTCGGCACGCCTGCATTCGAGATCGAACCGCCGCGCGAAAGGATGCGTCAGCACCACGTCTTGTTTATCGAGATCGTAGCGATGCAGATCAACGCCCGGCATGGGCTGTGCCGTCCGCGAGCCGATCGCCGCGATCTTGCAGTCGGGATCTTTCGCAAGCGCCTCCACCAAATGCTTATATTGGGCCGGGAAATTATTATGGACGAAAAGAATGTTCATCTTCAACCGCTGGATCTTCACGCCATGAGTACGCGCTCTGGCGTATTCACAAGCCAGGATTTGACGGCGTCGAGATCCGTGTTCGGCAAGCTCATCAAAGCCCACAGGTCATACATTCTTCCTTTGCCCATCCGCACCTCCAAAAATCCAGCCTCAAGAGCAGCATTGGCCAGCGATTGAGCCGTGAATCCGCAATTATGGCACATGAACATATTGCCGGCAGCGATCGAGGCCGCGTGACCGAAAAGCATATCCGCGACCTTGATCGGGCCGGCCGGCGACATGTAGATGTCCGCATGCGGCCCCTGCTCCAGCAAAAGCTGACAAACGGCTTCGAGATCCGGACAGGTCAATAGAACGAAGCCTTGCGGTTTGAGAATCCGGCGAAAGTCTCGCAAGGCAGGGATCACTTCATGAAAATGAAGATGCTCGATATTATGCGATGACCAAATGGCATCGAAGCTTCCATCCGGAATCATGTCCCTCATATTTTTGATGTTGCCGAGGACATCCGGATTGACGCCGGGATCTATATCGAGGCGGATTTCATCCCAATACATGCGATCGAAGGCCGGATGCAGTTTATTTGGAACAGAGGGGCCAGACCCTGTGTTCAGGACTCGTCGAAGCGGATGCCTAGCGGACATGTGGTCAATTTCCTATTGCCATTGGCTCGACTGAAAATCGGCGCCAAAACGTTTCACGAATCCGTTTCTATCGCGATCGCTTTCTCAACGCGGGATCTCATCTCGAAACCGAGCCTCTCTGTTGCGCGGAGGCCAGGCCAAAGCCGAAAAAGGCACATCGAGCGACAGGCATGGATTGTAATAGGGATCGCGCATCAGATCGCCGCCCCAGCGTTGCCGGAACGCGGCGAGTTCCCGCGTCAGATTCGCATGCGCCTCGGTCCCTTTAGGACAATCGGTCTCGGCCTTTCCATGTGAAACGGCCTTCACGCGCGGCGTCATCAGCGTCCGGCGTCCGAGCTAATTCTGTCTGAGACAATAATCCGCAACGGCGAAGACGTGAGGAAATGTCTTATGGTCGAGACCGCCGGCCTGGACCA